>NZ_JAGPXV010000392.1:0-5609 GCF_018070405.1 Micromonospora sp. D75 | reverse complement strand
GGTACAACGTCATCAGAAGGCCCTCGGTATGGAAACGGTTGGCTCGACACCACCGGACCTACCGAGGGCCTTCCCTCACCTCAACCCGACACGCCGCCGCACCCCAAATCTCAAACACTCACTAAGAAGGGGCCCTTCCTTACGTCCGGCGGGTTACTTGCCGACGCCGGCGGTGAGGCCGGACTGCACCTGGCGCTGGAAGACGATGTACACGATCAGCACCGGCAGCATCGCCATGGTGACACCGGCGAAGAGTCCGCTCCAGTCCGACTTGTAGCCCTGGTTGACCGACAGCTCGATCAGCCCCTGGGCGATCACCTGGTTCTTCGGCTCGCCGGAGACCGACTGCATGAGCAGCGTCGGCAGGTACCACTGGTTCCACTGGCCGAGCACGTTGAAGATGCCGATGCTGATCAGGCCCGGCTTGGCCATCGGCAGCATCACGCTGAAGAACGTACGGGTGTGCGACGCCCCGTCGACCTGGGCCGCCTCGGCGATCGAGTCGGGCAGCGTCCGGAAGAACGAGTGCATGAAGAAGATCGTGAACGACAGCGACCAGGCCACGTAGACCAGGATCAGCATGAGGTGCTTGTTCGGGCCGAGCAGCGGAAGACTCACCCCGGTGTTGTAGACGCCCTTGAACAGCGGCACCGCGGCCAGGTAGATCGGCAGCGTCAGCCCGGACAGGAACATCCAGTAGATCAGCCGGTTGCCGCGGAACTCGTAGCGCGCCAGCGCGTACGCGGCCATCGAGCCGAGCAGCATCGTCAGCGTCACGCTGAACACGAGCACGAGCAGCGTGTTCAGGAAGAAGCTGTCGATCCCGGCGGTCCAGGCCCGGGCGAAGTTGTCCCACTGCAGCGCGTCGGGGATCAGCGACAGCGGTTCGCGGATCACCTCGGAGTCGGTCTTGAGCGCCGACATCACCACCCACAGCAGCGGGTAGACCACCATGATCGCCCAGACCGCGAGGAACAGGTGCGAGAAGCCGTTGAAGATCCGGCCGCCGAAGCCGTTGCCGACGTCCCGCCGGGCCGCGGGCGGGCGGGACGGCGGCGCCGTGTCGGACCGGGCCGGACCGGAGGGGTGCGTCACCGTACTCATCGTCCAGACCTCCTCAGAACTCGATCCGCTCACGGCGGGTGATCCTCAGCTGGAGCGCGGCCAGCAGGATGGTGAAGATGGCCAGCGCGACGGCGATCGCGCAGGCGTAACCGAACTGGCCCTTCTGGAAGGCGTTGAACTGGATCACCGAGGCGAAGATCTCGCTGGCGTGGTTCGGTCCGCCCTGGCTCGGCGTCATGACGAAGACCAGCGCGTACATGTCCAGCGCGATGAAACCCAGATAGACCCAGGCGACCGAGATGCTGTCCCGCAGCAGCGGCAGCGTCACCTTGAAAAACGTGTGGAACCGGCCGGCGCCGTCGAGGATGGCGGCCTCGTAGATGTCCTTCGGGATCGACTGCATCGCGGCGGAGAACAGCACCATGTAGAAGCCGGCGCCGCTCCACACCGCGATGAACAGCAGCCACCAGAGCACCGCCGGCACGCCGAGGAACGGCTCCGGGTCGGCGGTGAAGGCGATCGGGTTGTCCGCGTCGACCAGCCCGATCTTGATGAGCAGGCCGTTGATCAGGCCCTGCCCGTCGGTGCGGTAGATCTGCTGCCACATGACGGCGATGACCACCAGCGACAGCACCTGCGGGAAGAAGAAGATGACCTTGTAGATCCCGGAGCCGAAGACTCCGCGGATGCCGGCCCTGTCCTCGCGTCCGCCCACGTTGAGCAGGAACGCGAGGAACAGGGCCAGCGCGATCGTGAACAGCGGCACGGTGACCAGGAAGAACACGTTGTGCCAGAACGCCTTCCGGATCAGCTCGTCGGAGAACAGCCGGACGTAGTTGTCCAGCCCGACGAAGCGCTGGGAATCGGAGTACCCGCCCCAGTCGGTCAGCGAGTATCCCGCCGCCTGGGCGAACGGCCACACCACGTAGAACAGGTACAGCGCGACGGGCAGGGCCAGGAAGCCCGTGACGAAACGCGCGACTCCGTGCCGCATTGGACTCACTTCCTCGCGGTGATCAGGCGGTGCGGGTCTGCTTCTTGATCGACGAGTCCTTGGCGACCTTGTCGGCGGCCGCCTGCATCTTGTCGACGAACTGCTGCGCGGTCAGGCGGCCGGCCATGAGCTCCTCGGAGAGGTTCTGGCTCTCCTTGTCCAGGTCGGCGTAGAAGTCCGGGAACTTCACCGAGATCAGGTCCGAGCTGCCGTTCTTCATCAGCGAGTTCGCCGACGCCAGCGCGGTGTCCTGGACGTTGTCGCCGGAGCCCTTGGTGGAGGCCAGCGACTTGGTCAGCTCGGCGAACTTCGCCGAGCCGGCCTTGGAGAGGATGGCCCGCAGGAACTCCTTCGCGGCCTCCTTGTTCGGCGCCTTGCTCGGCACCACGAAGCCCTCGCCGGAGGAGGCGAAGACGTCCTTGGCGGCCTTGTCCCCGCTCTTGCTCCAGTAGTCGGAGATGGTCATCTCGAAGCCCGGCGGGATGGTCGCGGCCATCTCGTTCTTCAGCCAGGTGCCGACCTGGATGAAGGCCGCCTTGCCGTCCAGGAACGCCTGCTGCGACTGGGTGTGGTCGAGCTTGCCCGGCAGCAGCAGCTTGTCCTTGACCAGCTTCTCCCACGGCTCCAGTGCCGCGACGATGCCGTCGGCCTTCCAGGCGCCGTCCTTCAGGTTGTCGATGTCGACGACGGCCTGCTTGCCGACCGCCTTCCAGATGCTGGCGAACAGCGCCCAGCGCGGGTAGTAGCCGTGCACCGCGTCGTGCACGTACGGCGCCATGCCCTTGGCCTTGATCTTCGGCGCGAGCGCGAAGAACTCGTCCCAGGTGGTCGGCGCCGTCCAGCCCTCCTTCTTGAACAGGGCCGCGTTGTACCAGTTGCCCCAGACCGTGTAGGCGACGTTGACGACGTAGAACTTGCCGTTCTGCGTACCGTCGGCGACCGTGCCGGGCAGCAGGCTGTCGGCGACGGTCCCCTCGCTGTCCCAGGCCGGCGCGGTGAGCAGGTCGTCCAGCGGCTCGATCGCGCCCTCGTTGATCAGCGTGCTGCGGTCCATCATGTCGGCGCCCGAGTTCATCACCAGGTCGCTCGGCTGCGTCGCCATCTTGGGCTGCTCTTCGGTCTTGATCTTCTGGGTGGAAGACATGTTGACCGTGATGTTCGGGTGCTTGGCGTTGAAGATGACCTTGTCTTCCTTGGCCCACTGGTCGCCCAGGCCGCCGTTGAAGACCACCACCTTGACCGCGCTGCCGTCCTTGACGCCGAACGGGTTGTCCTCGCTCTTGGCCGCGCCGCCGCCGTCGGACTTGCTCGGCTCGCTGCCGGCGCAGGCGCTGAGCAGACCGGCCGCCGGTACGGCCAGCAGACCGGCCGCCGCGGCACGCTGCAGCAGGGTCCGACGGCTGACGTCGCCGAACTTCTCGGGAGTAACCGACATCTTGTCTCTCCTTGTGGTGTCGGGTCAGGCGGTCCGCCGGAGGCGCCCGGCGTACCGCGACTCGAGGGCGAGGTTGTGCTCGTCCCCACCGGGGACGTTGGCGGAGAGGTAGACAGGGGGTACCTCTCCGGCCTGGTGGAACCGTCGTACGACCTCGGCGGTCAGCAGCTGCGCCAGCAGCGCCGCGGTGACCGAGGAGACCGCACAGACCGCGCCGCCGCCCTCGAGCGGCAGCAGTGCGTCGCCGTACGGCGCGCCGTTGTCCAGCACGACGTCGGCGAGGTCGGCGAGCCGGTGCCCGGACGGGTGCCGAGGAGCTACCCGGGCGGTGTGCTCGACCGAGGTGACAGCGATCAGCTGGTGGCCGCCGCGCTTGACGAGCGTCGCCAGCTCGACCACCGAGCCGTTGATGCCGGACTGCGAGGCGACCACGAACACGTCCTCCGGCTGCGGCGCCGCCAGCGCGTAGAGCTGGTGCGCCACGGCCGGGTCGCGTTCCAGTTTCGGATCGGCGAGCACGTCGCGGGGCGCGTCGCCGTGCAGCACGAGGTCGTGCAGGGAGAGCCGGTTGGCGGGGACCAGGCCGCCGGCCCGGGCGACCAGTTCGGCGGCGAACGCCTCGGAGTGACCGGCGCCGAACGCCTGGAGGACGCCGCCGGCGCGCAGGCCGGAGGCGATCAGGTCGGCTGCCCGGTCCACCGCGACCGCCTGGGTGTCGACCAGCCGGTCGAGCACCGGGCGGACCGCGTCGGCGTACCGTTGGGCACTGATCATGAGAGGGACCCCTTCGCGGCCTTGTGCCCGTCGACGGCCTGGGCGGTACGCCGGAAGGCCGCGTGGGCGCGGTCGTGGGTACGCTGCGCCACCGCGATGTAGAGCAGGTCGAGCACGACGAGCTGGGGATGCCGGGCGGAGAGCGCGTCCGGCCGGAACGTGGTCGCCTGACTGGCGGTGACCAGCACGATGTCGGCCAGCTCGGCCAGCGGCGAGCGGGGGAAGCCGGTCAGCGCGACTGTGGTCGCGCCGCGGCTGCCGGCCTCGGCGAGCAGCTCGATCGTCTCCCGGGTCTGCCCGGTGTGCGAGATGCCGAGCGCGACGTCCCCGGCGCCCAGCAGCGCGGCGCTGGCCAGCCCCTCGTGCACGTCGTTCCAGGCCCACGCCGCGACCCCGATGCGGTGCAGGCTGAACTGCATCTCCTCGCCGACCAGCGCGCTGCCGCTGGCCCCGAAGATGTTCACCCGGCTGGCCCCGGCGATGGCGACCGCTGCGCGTTCCACCTCGGCCAGGTCCAGCAGCGCGGCGGTGTCGTGCATGGCCCGCGTGTCGGCGGCCATGATCTGGTCGAGCACCCGGGACAGCGGGTCGCCGGGCTGGATCTCGCGTCCGATGTCGACGGTCCAGCCGGCGGAGCGGGCCCGTCCGGTCTCGGCGGCGATGCCGAGCCGCAGGTCGGCGTACCCCTCGAAGCCCATCGCCCGGCAGAACCGGGTGATGGTCGCTGGTGACGTGCCGCTGCGCTCGGCCAGTTCGACGATGGTGGCCCGGGCCGCCGCCTCCGGGTCGCTGAGCACGTGCTCGGCGACCCGGCGCAGCGCGCCGGTCAACTCCCCCGCGCCGGCCCGGACCCGGGCCAGCACACCGTCGGCGCCCAGCCGGTCGGCCGGACCGGCATCGACCACCGCGGTCGCCGCGGAAGTCTCCACCTCGTGCTCGACCATCGGCGGGCGCCTTTCGGAAAAGAGTGTTAACTGTTCGTGGTAAAAGTTCTTACTGAAGGCCCCTCCGTGTCAAGGCCGTGGGCGAAGTTTTCAAACTGTTACCTGGCGCACGACCGCGATCTTGCGTCCGGCGACGCGGCCGACCAGCATGGGGACCATGTCGGACACCGTCGTGGTCGGCCTCGACGTCGGGGGTACGTCGACCCGCGCGGCAGCGCTCAGCCTCGACGGCGCCCGCCTGGGCGAAGGCCGGGCCGGCGGCGGCAACCCGACCAGTCACGGCGCCGACCGGGCCGCCGCCGAGCTGCTCGCCGCCCTGCGCGCGGCGCTCGCCGGCATCGACCCGACCCGGGTACGCGCCGGCGTCATCGGCCTCGCCGGGGCCGGCCGCCTCCTG
>NZ_JAGPXV010000391.1:0-5654 GCF_018070405.1 Micromonospora sp. D75 | reverse complement strand
GCCACCGGGATCAGCCCGCGGTGCAGGAACGGATTTGCGGTCTGGCGCCGCTGTTGCCGTTCATCATCGTGGTGAAGCCGAAGGTGTTGCCGCTGCCGTTGGACCGCATCGTCATCACGTAACCGGTGCTGTCCCAACTGGGGGAGCCGTTCCAGGTAGTGGAGACCCGCTGCGGCGGGGTCAGAGCCACGACCACGGTCCAGTTGCTGGCCCCCTGAACCGTCACCGAGGTGTTGTACCGGTCACCCCAGACGTTGGGGGTCGTCGCCGTCGCTGTGCATCCGCCGCTGGGAGGCGGAGTGGTCGGCGGCGGAGTGGTCGGCGTGCCGGTCGGCGGCGGAGTGGTCGGCGGCGGAGTTCCGTCCGGGGCCACCGCTCGGCCGGTGCTCGGTGAGATCATGCCCGGGCAGAGGTTGCGGCTGGTCAGGTTGGCCATGATCTGCGGAATCGCGTCGCGGGTGTTCTGAATGCCGTCGTGCATCAGGATCACCTGGCCGTCCTGAAGACGGCTGGCGTTGGAGACGATCTGGCTGACGCTGGCGCCGTTCCAGTCCTGGGAGTCGACGTCCCAGATCACCTGGCGCAGGCCGAGCGACGAGGCGACCGACTGGAGGGTCGAGTTCGTCTCCCCGTAGGGCGGGCGGAACAACTGCGGTCGGACGCCGGTCGCAGACTGGATCGCCGAGTTGGTCTGGGAGAGGTCCGACTGCATCTGGCTCTGGTTCATCGAGGTCATGTGCGCGTGGTTCCAACTGTGGTTGGCCACCCACATGCCCGCGTCGACCTGGGCCCGCGCGGCGGACTGGTTGTTCTGCACGTTCTGGCCGACGTTGAACATGGTCGCCCGTACGCCGTTCGCGCGCAGCACGGACAACAGGGCGCTGGTGCTGCCGGTCGGCCCGTCGTCGAAGGTGAGGCCGACGTAGCCGTTGCAGGTGGCGGCGCTGGACGGAGTGGCGGCGACCGCAAGGCCGGCGGCGCCCAGCGCCACAGTGGAGGCGAGCACTGCCAACCGGAAGGTGAGACGCGATTTTCGGGGAGTGGACGGGCGGCGGGAGCCGCGGATGCTGGCGTACATGCGCAGGTCCTCCTTGGGACGAGTGACACCTGACGACGCATGGCTCCAATCGACGCATGCTGATGTCGCAGTGTTCGGAGTATTGCAGCGGCGTTTCGAACAGGTCAATGATTTTCCGGAAGTTTTCCGGAAGGATCGGCTCCCAGTCAGTCGCTGCGCATCCGGACCCATCAGTCGCCATCGCTCGGTGGCTGGGCGACGCGAGGCGGCATGACCGCCGGCGGAGCGCACGAAAAAGGGCCGCCCCGGTTTCCCGAAGCGGCCCCTCAACTGCTGTGCGTCCGAAGGGACTCGAACCCCTAACCTTCTGATCCGTAGTCGGGAGGACGGGGTGACCGTGACCCGTGACCTGCAGTTATGCAGCTTTGTCGGGGTTCGGTATGTAGCAGCGTCGACGGAACGTGACGTTAGAACGCGTTTGCTCCCCCCGGTCGCGCATTCATGGATGCACGACCGGCGCACGAAACGAGGCAGGACAGCTGAATACCGCCGCTGCGGCTGACCTCGAAGGAAGCTGGGTTCGGGGCGGAGTCCCGACGCCCCGTGGCGCGAGTCCTGGTCGCCTGTCAGCGAGCGTCCGGCCTCAGCCTGCTGCCAGGCGCGGGCGCTATCCTGATTATGGCGTTTGGGTGTGGCGCCCTTCGCCCGCGCGAGCCCGGAGCCCCAAAGGCCCGGGCTCGTTGCCGTTGACCGGACTTGAACGGGACGACATTGCTCATCGCCGGTACGTCTGCGACCGAGCCTGCTCCGCATACGAGGGACTCTGAACAGCACACCGCCCGGCAGGAAAGGTTTCCCAGCGGGCGGTGGCTACGACGCGATTCAGTTCTGCAGCTGCCCAGCTGATGAAGCGTCGATGTCGCTGAGCGCGTGCTGACCGTCGGGCACCGTCTGCTTCGGCGGAGCGACTGCAGCGTCGCCGCCACTCACGCCAATAGCCTGCTTGACGTTGCGAACGGCAGCCGACACCGGGCCGCGGTTGGTGGCGATCTTGCCTTGCTTGCCGTCTGGGACGACGATGTTGTTGGCCCAGATGCCCGCGCTACGCCGCCAGTCGATCTCGACCGCCAGCTTGCGGTAGTAGGCGGCACGCTGCTCGGGGTCGACGGTGTGCCGGTTGATTTCGTACACCACCGTGCCGATGACGTTGATGCCGGTCGCGGTCAGATTCACCCACTTCTCTCGCAGAGCGACGATCTTGTCCGCGCCGCTGCCGGAGGTTGGCAGCTGTGCGATCTCGGACCAGGGCTCCATCAACTCGGTCAGCACACCAAGCATGTTCAGCGTCTCGGCGACAAACTCGTCGCGCTGCTCCTGGGTGGCCAGCCGGGTGGCGGCCATACGGCTGAGCGTGTCCTCAGCGAGCGCATAGTCGCCGAACAGCAGGCTCTTGACCATGCCGCGGATCTGGTTGAGCAAGAACAGCTTCTGGCTGGCCTTCGGCAAGGTCTTACCCAGCTCGTCGATGCGCCCGTGCAGCAGCTTCGACTCGTCGGTGATACGCGCGAGGACCTGGTTGACCGGCTCGCGGGTGTTGTACACCGCGAGGAGGCTGGCCGGGATCTGCTTGGTCTGCGCCGCATCGGCGAAGTCCTGCTGGATGCGACCGCGGTTGCTCTCGATGACGATGAGCACCGCCAAGCCGTCCTCGGTCAGCTTCGGGTTGTCTGCCAGCGCGCCCGGCACGTGGGTCCTGCCCTGTGGGTAGCCGGCCAGTGCCGCAAGCCGGTGCTGGCCGTCGGTGACATGGAACCGCGTGCCGTCGTGCACGATGATGTAGCCGAGTCGGGTTGGCGCACCGACCGCCTTCTGTACATGGAGGCTCGGCATGCTGTCGGTGTTGAGGGTGACCGGCGGGAGGATGTAGTCGTCGGGGTTTGCCACCAGGTACTGGTGGATGCTCTTCGCGTGCTCCGGGATCAGCGGTCGGTTGGTGTGCTCGCGCGGGCTGCCGTTCTTTTGGGCACTGTCGCTGGCGACATGGCGACGGACGAACTGCAGCGGGAAGCTGGTCGAGACCATCGTGCGCCTGCCCTGCTTGAAAACCACGCACGGGAAGATCCGGCCACCCACGGCGCCGGCCTCGCGCACCGCATTGGAGAACGCCTCGACGATGTCAGCGTGCTCCGTGGGCTGAAACTCGTCGCTGGAGTAGTTGGCCATCTCATCGGCCTCCGTGGTCTGTTCGGGATACGTGCTGATCGACATCCTTGGGTTCCTTCTGCTTGACGTTGATGGGTGTGGCGCCCGTAAACAGTGGACACTGTATGCCGCTGTCCGACGTGGAGTCAACGACTGCGCTTCATGCGGCGCCCAGTAATTTTTGCTGCATCAGGGAACGTCTAACGTGAACTGCAACACCGTCTGGCGTGAGGCGCCCGTACATCGGACGTGCACGTAGGCACGTAAAGCCGCTCCGCTATCGCTCGGTGATCAACTCGATAGCACATCTGTTCTATCCACCCATCACCGACCACAACGAGTGTCGGGGGCCAAACGTGAACGTCATGAATGAGCGCGGCCCCGGGATTGGCTGCGGCAGCCTGAGGACGGTGACGTCGACCGGCTTCGACAGGCGCGCTCTGCCGACTATCCGGCGCTTGATCGCTGAGACAGCAGAAGGTCTGGTCGACCTCGGGATGCCCGGCCGATCAGGCACCGCAGCGGCGGCTTCGACGACGTGGTCACCGCTACAGGGCCCAGCACCCACCCCTTTGGCGACTTTCCGTCACGAACAGCCAGCGTCAGCGGTGCTGCGTGCATCCATGGATGCACGAAAAACGCCCCTCCGTTCGATCATTATCGATCGCCGGAGGGGCGTTTCCGCAGGTCAAACCCTGTGCGCCCGAAGGGACTCGAACCCCTAACCTTCTGATCCGTAGTCAGATGCTCTATCCGTTGAGCTACGGGCGCTTGTGCTCGGCCAGTCTACACAACCGGCTTTCGCGCGGAGACTCCGGGATTCGAACCCGGGAGGGGCTTTAAGACCCCAACCGCATTAGCAGTGCGGCGCCATAGACCAGACTAGGCGAAGTCTCCCTGGTGACCCTGAGGTCACCGCGCCCGAGGATACAGGCCCGCACCCGCCCGGGGCAAAGCGGATGCCGGGACCGGCCCTCACGACCGCGTTTCCGTCGTGTGCCAGATCACGTCCACGGCTACGCTCCATCGATATGCAGGAGCAGCCGCCGAGCGATCCGCCCCGTCGCGAGCCTGCCGCGAAGGCCCGGCGGACCCGCTCCCCCCGACCGACTTTCAGCCCGCCACCCACGCCGGAGCCTCCCGCCGGGAGCGCGACGAGCGACACACCGCCACCCCGGCGTCCGCGCCGGGCCGCGCCGAACGTCGTCTTCCAGCCGCCGACGGCGGCCGACGCCGCAGCGCCGGCACCGCGACCACGCCCGGCCGCCGAGCCTTCGACAAACGATCCGGGTACGCCTGCCGCCGCGCAGCCCGACCCCGTGCCCGCGGAGGCCGAAGCGAGTACGCCTTCCGCCAAGCCGATCGCGCGAACACGCCGTCCGGCCAAGGAGTCGGTGCCGACCGAGCCGCCGAGCGAGGACGAGACGCCGAAGCGGACCCGCCGTGCGCCCGCCGCGAAGAAGGCCGTCCCGAAGAAGGCCGCTCCCCCGGTCAAGAAGGCCGCTCCCGCCGTCAAGAAGGCAACCCGGACCGTCAAGAGCGCCAAGACCCCCACGACCACGGAGGCCTCGACGGCGGCCACGGACGCCACCGCCGTCACGGCGACCACTCCGGCACCGGAGACACCCGCGTCAGCGGTCGACCCCGCCGAGCCCGCAGCCGCAGCCGGCGATCAAGCCCTGGCCGTCGATCAACCCGCCGTCGACGAGAGTCGCAAGACCGAACCGCCCGCCCTGGACCCGCCGGTAGAAGCGCAGCCGTACGACAAGCCCGAGACCCTGCCGGTCACCGTCGACGTCCGGCACGCTGCGCGTACCCCGGAAAAGGGCTGGCGGGCGGTGGGGCCGCAGCTGCGCGACCACCCCGGGTTCGCGCCGGAGCTGCTGGCGCTGGCGGCGGTGGACGCGCTCGGGCCGCGCGCCCGGGAATGGGTGGCGCAGGTCCGGCGGGCCTACCCGGAGGCGGACGCCGACGGGGTGGCCCGGCTGGCGACGCGGCGGTTCGTCCCGTCCGGATGGCCGGTACGGGTGGGGCGCTGGCGGCCGGCGCCGGGATGTTCGCGCCGGTCGCGGAGCTGGCAGCGGTGCTGTGGACGCAGGCGAACCTGGTGCTGCACCTGGCCGCCGCGTACGGGCGGGATCCGGCGCATCCGGATCGGGCGGCCGAGCTGCTGGTGCTGACGTTGGTGCACCCGGACGAGGGCACCGCCCGGGCGGCGCTGGCGGCGGCTCGCGCGGCCGACGAGCCGGCGGACGGGCCGTGGGGGCGGGTGGCGGAGGCGGCGTGGCGGCTGGCGACGCCGGTGGCGGCGCAGGCGGGCGGGTGGCTCGGGCTGCGGCTGGCCGCCCGGCGCCTGCCGGGTGCGGCGGCGCTGGCGGCGGCGATCGGCGGTACGGCGACGGCCGAGCGGGTGGCCGCGCGGGCGGTCGCCCGG
>NZ_JAGPXV010000390.1:0-5656 GCF_018070405.1 Micromonospora sp. D75 | reverse complement strand
TCGCCGATCCGGCCGACGAGGTCCAGCGCGGCCTCGGGGGCGCCGGTCGGGTCGAGGCGGGCCGGAGGCGTGATGACGACGTCGAACCCCTCCGGCAGGTCGTGCTCGGCGAGCATCCGCGGCAGCGTCTCCAGGTCCGGCCCGCGCTACGTGACGGGGGCCGGCGCCCACCCGTCGCCCAGGGTGACCGCGCGCCGCAGGGCACGCCTGCTGTGGCCACCGACCCAGATCGGGACCTTCTGCTGAACCGCGTGCGGGCTGATCACCTGCTCGGTGAAGTGGTAGTACTCCCCGTGGGAGGTGGCGAGCCGTACCGACAGGGACGCCCGCAGCGCCCGCAGGGCGTCGTCGGCCCGTGGCCCGCGGTCGGCGAACGGACGCCCGAGCAGCGCGAACTCCTCTTCGAGGTTGCCGACGCCGACGCCGAGGACGACCCGCCCGCCGCTGAGGTGGTCGAGGGTGCCGTACCGCTTGGCCAACTCGAGCGGATGGTGCAGCCCGAGCACGAGCACGTACGGCAGGAAGCGGATCCGCTCGGTGATCGCCGCGAGGTACGAGAACGTCGCGACCGGGTCGTAGAAGCGTTCACCCCGGGCCAGCCCCGGTGACACGCTGACGTGCTCCGGGCAGGTGAAGAACTCGTACCCGAGCCGGTCGGCGGTGGTGAAGACGGTGCGCAACTCGGCGACCCCGGCCTCGGCCTCCCACGGGGGCCGGGGCCCGGAGTCGGCCAGGACCGGGGAACTGAGGCCGATGCGCACGGCCTCAGGCCTCGGATTCGACGGCGCGGGCGAGGAGGTCGCGGCCCTCGTCGGTGCCGTCGAGCTGGCGGTTCCAGCGGTGGGTCACCTTCCAGCCCTCGTCGGTGCGGGTGAACTCCCACCGGTTGGAGCCGGTACGCCAGATCCGGTAGCCGTTCTGGTCGGGGGCGCTGAGCACGAGCTGCGAGTAGTTCGTCACGACGGCCCGGTCGCCGTCGACGACGATGTGCGGCAGCCCCATGAGGTGGGCGGCGCCGTTGTTGATCAGGGCCTGGTGCCGCTCACCGTTGACCATGCCGCGCAGCGCGTCCCGGCCGTTGAGCACGACCGGGAAGGTGTCGTACACGCCCTCCTCGGTCCACAGCTGGGCGGTGATCTCGGCCGAGCCGCTGTCCACGGCGGGGCCGTAGCTGGCCACGATCCGCCAGAGGGCGAGCTGGTCCTCGGCTGCGGCGAGGCGCCGTTCGGCCTGTTCGAGGCGAGCCTCGAGCAGGGCGAGCCGGTCGGGCTGCGAGTCGCTCATGGTGGGTTCCTTTCGATCGGGTCTCGTCGGATGAACCGGTCGGCGGCCGGTCAGGCCGGGTTCGTCTCGAAGCGTTCCGGGGCGAGCTCGCGCAGCGCTGCCATCTGCTCGAGGTGGTGGGCGGCCGAGGTGGCCACGAGGCTCGCGTTGACAGCGGTCGCCCCGACGGTGTCGGCCGTGCGCAGGTGCGCGCGGGAGCCGTCCGGGTCGCCGAGCGGGTCCAGCGGCGGAATCTGCAGCACGAGGTCGAAGCCGTCCGGGCGTTCCACGGATTCCCAGATGCGGGTCAGCTCCTGCGGTCCGAGGCCGAACGGCGCCCATCCGGTGCCGTACGTCACGGCGCGGCGCAGCGAGCGGCGGGTGCGCCCGCCGATCCACATCGGCACCGTGGTGCGCGGCGCGTGCGGTTCGACGACGAAGTCGGTGAACGTGAACCGGGGCCCCTCGTGGTGCGGCACTGCCCTGCCCCACGCCGCGCGCAGGGCGGTGATCGCCTCGTCGGCGATCGCGCCGCGCTCGGCGAACTCGGCGCCGAGCAGGTCGAACTCCTCTTCGAGGCTGCCGACCCCGATCCCGAGGACGACGCGGCCGCCGCTGAGCAGGTCGAGGGTGCCGTAGGTCTTGGCGAGGGCGAGCGGATGGTGGTAGCCGATGACGACGACGTTCGTCGCGAGCCGGACGCGGCGCGTCGCCGAGGCGAGGAACGACAGCGTGGCCACGGGGTCGAAGTACGTCGCGCCCCGCTCGGCGGCGATCGGGGCGGGCACGGCGACGTGCTCGCTGCAGGTCAGGTGGTGGTAGCCCAGGTCGTCGGCGGCGCGGGCGACGGCCAGCAGCGCGCCGCCGACGTCGGGGCCGGACAGGACGTCCCGTTCCCAGGCGGCCGCGGTGCGCGGATGCTGGACGACGACCGGGGTGAGCAGCCCGATGCGTGCGGTCATGACAGGGTCTCCGATCCGGCGACGCCGCGCGTCGCGCTTGTGGGGCCGGCGTTCGCGGGCGGGATGGTGGCCGCGGCACTGGTCGGGATGAGCCGGAGGCGTTCGAGCAACGCGCCGAAGTCCTCGTCGTCGTCCGGGTCGAGCGGCAGCCCGAGCCCGAGCCCGTCGGCGATGCCGCCGTACGCCTGCCCGAGCACGTCCGGCAGCTCGGCGTAGGTGCCGTGTGGGATGAGGGCGGCCAGGGTCTCGTCGTCGAGGACGGTGGCGAGTCCGGTCCAGCGCCCGGAGGCGGCCATCGCGGCGAGCCGTTCGCCGACCCGGCCCAGGCCGAGCCGGTCCAGGGTGGTGCGGTAGGCGGGAGTGGAGAAGAGGAACGCCAGCTCCTGGCGGGCGGAGTCGCGGCTCGCGGCGAGCGCGGCCGGCGTCGGCCCGGTGATCGACTTGGACACCACGACGACCCGCGGGATCCCGGCGCGTCCGGCCCGTTCGGCCCCGGCGCGCAGCGCGGGGAGTACGACCGTGCGCAGGTGACTCGGGTGCGAGTTCGTCGCGTGGGTGACGAAGCCGTCGGCGAGCTCGCCGGCCACCTCGCAGACGCGCCGGTTGACCCCGCCGGTGTAGAGCGCCGGGGCCGCGGTCGGCAGCGGGCCGGGATTGAAGTACGGCTGCAGCCGGGTGAAGCGGTAGTGGCTGCCCTCGTGCTCCAGGGGTTCGCCGGTGCTGAACGCGGCGAAGATCGCCCGGATCGAGGCGAGGTAGTCGCGCAGGTTCTCCACCGGCCGCTCCCACGGCACCGAGAACCGCCCGACGATGTTGCCGCGTACCTGGGTGGCCAGACCGAGCTGGAAGCGGCCCTCGGAGAACCGCGCGAGGTCCCACGCGGCGTACGCGGTCACCATCGGGCTGCGGGGGAAGGCCAGCGTCATGCTGGTGCGTACGGTGATCCGGCTGGTGTGCTCGGCCGCGAGCAGCGCGACCGCCAGGGAGTCGTGCGTCGTCTCGGGGATGTGCACGGTGTCGAAGCCGAGCCGTTCGATGCGCGCCACGACCGCGGGCACCTCGCGCAGCGCCGTCGTCGGCGGCAGCGTCGTGGTCAGCTCCATCCGGGTGGCGGGTGTCTGTGGCGCCGTCACGGGATGCGGCCCGCCAGGGTGGCGTCGACGACCTCGTCGCCGTTGACGATCCGGGCGAGCTTCTCCAGCCGGGGCGCGCGCCGCAGGTGTGCCCCGCCTTCGACGGGCAGGCACGCGCCGGTGATCCAGGAGGAGCCGGGACCGCAGAGGAAGCGGACCGCGGCGGCGACGTCCTCGGCGCGCCCGATCCGCGACAGGGGCTTCTCGGCGACCGTCGCGGCGGCCAGTTCGGGGTCGGCCAGCAGCCGGCCCGGGTTCTCGCCGTCGGTGGCGACGATGCCGGGGCGTACCACGTTGACCCGTACCGCGAGGTGGCCGAGTTCGTCGGCGGCGACCCGGACGAGCGCTTCGAGCGCGGCCTTGCTCACCGAGTACGACGGCATGAACGGGAAGGAGTGCCCGCCCGCGCTCGACGAGGTGCACACGATCGCACCCCCGCCGCGCGCGGCCAGGGCCTGCCCGCCGTACCGGATGGCGTGCAGCGCCGTGGTGACGTTGCGCCGGAAGTCGTGTTCGAGGGTCTCGGCGTCGAGGGCGAGCAGGGGACGGAAGGTGCCGCCGCCGACTGTGGTGACGACCGCGGCCAGCGGGGTCTCGTCGGCGGCGCGTACCGCTGCTGCCACGTCCTTTTCGCGGGTGGAGTCGCCGGCGCTGATCCGTACCGGCAAACCTCCGGGGGTGGCTGCGGCGATCGTCCCGGCCGCCGCCCGCAGCGTCGCCTCGGTCCGTCCCATGATCGTCACGGCGGCGCCGTCGGCGGCCAGCGCGGCGGCGATGGCGCGGCCGAAGCCGCCGCCCCCGCCGATGACGAGCGCGCCGCGGCCGGCGAGCGGGCCGGGTGCGGCGCTGCTCGGATGGGGATCGGTGCTCATGCCTGCTCCCGCGACGCTCGGCGGAACTTCTCCCGCGTGGACGGGTCGTCCATGAGGACGAAGGTGCCGGTGGCCGTGACGCACGTCAGGTCCCCGACGCGCAGTTCGCCGGAGCTGCGCACCTTGCGTCCGTCGCGCCCGTCGTGCCGGGCCAGGATCGTGATCGTCGAGCCGATCGGGATGGCCGCGCGGAACGAGATGTCGAGCCCGACGGTCACCGCGGCGTATCCGGCGCGGGCGTTGGCGATGCCGAGGGCGTGGTCCATCAGCATGGCCGAGGTGCCGCCGTGCACGTGCCCGGGTGGCCCTTGGAAGGCAAGCCTCAGGGTGACCTCCCCGCGTAAGGAACCGTCCGGCTCGACCCAGAGAGACACCGGCGGCGACAGCGGGTTCTCGGTGCCGCCAGCGGGGTCGAAGCGGCCCGGGCCGGGCTGGCGCCACATCGTCGCGATCCGCTCGGCGAGGTCCGGGGCGTGGGCGTCGATCCGGGCGGTGAGCGCGTCGAGGTCGGCCACTATCGCGTCGGCGTCGGGGTCGACGGCGCCGCCCGCGCGGGTGATCGCGTCGATGAGCCGGCGGGTGGCCGAGGCGACCGCGTCGATGCCGGTGTCGCGGGGCTGTGCCGTGGCGAGGGGGGCTTCCACCGTGCGGACTCCTTTGGCCGGCCGGACATCAAGCAACCAAGCGCTTGCTTGATGCGCACCTTAGCGACCTGACCGCGTGCTGGCAACGGTTGCCCGCTACGCGCCGCCCCCTTGTCGATCATGCTGCCGATCGCCTATTGACGTGCCCGCACGCTGCCACCTACGGTTCCCAATCGAGCGCTTGTTTGGATCGCGAACGGCCGCAACACCGCCAGTCTCGGGCGCGGATGCCGATCAGCTCCGGACAGGCGCTCCACACCAGCGCCGCCATCCATCACCTCCATGACCATCGCGCCCGCACGGCCGCCGCCGAACGGCCCGGCCGCCCCCGGGAACCCGCCGGGTGACCCGCGGAGCCGCTCCCGCTCTCGGGCCGAAGGTCAGGAAAGGACCATTGTGTCTCGCCTCCCGCGCCGCCGACGCCTCGCCGTCGCCGCGAGCCTGCTCGCCGCCACCCTCGTCGTCGGAGCCTGCTCCGCCACCGGAACCGGCGACCCCGGTGCCACCACGGGTGAGATCGACCCCGACGCCGTCCTGCGGGTGAGCGCCTCGTCGCCGTTCCAGAACCTCGACCCGGCGCAGCCGGCCCCCGGCGGCTACCCCTACCTCACGCTGATCTACGACCGGCTCACCATGGTCGACTCCACCGACCAGGTCGTCCCCGGCCTGGCCAAGAAGTGGACCTATGCCCAGGACGGCTCCCACCTCGAACTCGCCCTGCGCGACGACGTCAAGTTCCACGACGGGACGCCGTTCGACGCCAACGCCGTCAAGGTCAACAT
>NZ_JAGPXV010000039.1:0-18613 GCF_018070405.1 Micromonospora sp. D75 | reverse complement strand
CCCTCACCCGGCACGGCGGCAACAGTGGGCTCGCCGTCGACGCCCGCCCCGCCGGGGGAGTCCATCGTGGTCACCGGCTCGCCGACCGGCTTCGCCTTGCCCGCCTCGGCGGGCTCGCCGTCACCAGTGGCCGGCCCGGCGCCGTTGGGGACCGCGGTGGCGGTGCCCTTCGCGGCCACCGGCGCACCTCCGCCGGCCGGGGTGTCGCCGGCGCTCTCCGCGCCGCTGGTGACCAACGTGCCCTCGGCGGCGCCGTCGTCCGTGGACCGGCCGGTGGAGGCGGCGGCGAGGTCGTCCGGGTCGACCGGGGTGGCCGTGATGCCGGCCGAGTCGGCGTCGCGCCGCAGATCCGCGAGCTGCCGCTGCAGGTCGTCGGACTCCTGCCGCGACTTCCACGTCTCGGTACGCAGGTCGGCCAGCTCCTGCTGCGCCTTGGCGATCTCCAGCATCACACCGGCGAGCTGCTGCCGGCCGGCGGCCACCTCCTGCTGGGTCGCGGCCAGGTGCTGCTGCGTCGTGGCGAGGTGCTGCTGGGTGGTGGCCGCGTACTCCTCGAACTGGCGGCGCGAGGCCGCGACGTGCTCGTCGGCCTTGCGGCGCTGCGCGCCGGCGTCCGCCTCGGCCCGGCGCAGCAGCTCGGCGGCCTCCAGCTCGGCCTGCTGCCGCATGCTCAGCGCGTCGGCCTCGGCGGCCTGCCGGACGTCGGCGGCGGTGCGCTCGATCTCGTCGCGGCGCGTGGTGTACGCCTGTTCCAGCTCCTCCTGCCGCTTGGCGTGCTGCTTGTCCAGCTCGTCGCGGCGCTTGGCGAACTCCTGCTCGGCGGCGGCCCGGCGCTGGGCCAGCTCCTTCTCGGCGCTGTCCCGCCGCTCGGCGACCTCCTTCTCCACCCCGGCCCGCCAGGCGCCCAGCTCCTGCTGGGTCTGGGCGCGGGACTGCTGCACGTACGCCTCGGTCTCGGTGCGCATGCGCTGCACGTACGCCTCGACCTCGGCGCGGTTGCGCTTGCCGGCCTCGGCGGCCTCGGTGGTGAGCCGGTTGGCCTCGGTGCGGGCCCGGCCGCGGGTGGCCTTGGCCGCCTCCTCCGCGTCGTCCACGATCTTCTTGGCCTCGGCGAGCGCCTTGGCGTGCGTGGCCCGGCCGGCCTCGGCGGCGGCGTCGGTGAGCCGCTTGGCCTCCTGCTGGCCCTTGGCGTGCACCTCCTTGGCCGCCTCGCGGAGCTGGTTCGCCTCCTGCTGGGCCTTCGCCAGCGCCTCCTTGGCCGTCTCGCGCAGCCGGGCGGCCTCCTGCTGTGCCCGGGAGTGGATCTCCTTGGCGGTGTCGCGGAGCTGGGTGGCCTCCTGCTGGGCCTTCGCCAGCGCGTCCTGGGCGGTCCGGCGCAGCTTCTCCGCCTCGTCCCGGGCGGCGGCGCGCATTTTCTCCGACTCGTCCTGCGCGCTCTTGCGCAGCGTCGCCGACTCGTCCTTCGCGGCCTTCAGCGTGGCCTCGGCCTCGGCCTTGCGGGCGGCGGTGTGCCGCTCCTCCTCGCTCCGGCGGGCGGCCAGCGCGATCTCGAAGTCCTTCAGCGCCTGGGCGGCCTGCTCCCGGGCCTCCTCGACGATGTGCTCGGCGGCGGCCCGGCGGGCCTCGATCTCCTCGTTGGCGGCGGCGAGGATGTCGTCGGCCTGCTCCTCGGCCATGGTGAGGATCTGCTCGACACGCGGGCCCAGGTGCCGGAACGACGCCCGGTCCACCACCGCCGCCTGCTTGCGCACCTGGGCCAGGTCGCGCTGGAGCACCTCGACCTGACCGGCCAGCTTGTGGATCTGCGTGTACGCCTGTTCCCGCTCGGTCGTCAGCGCCGCGATCTCGTGCTCCGCGCGAGCGACGTAGCGGTCGACCTGCCGTTTCTCGTACCCCCGCAGGGCGGACTCGAAGCTGGGCTCCGTCGTCACGTCCCCGCCGAGCGCGAACAGTTCCTCGCCGTGCGACATGACCCCATCCTCACACGCATCCGGCTCTGCTGGGGCGATACGGACGCCCCTTCTGGGAGCTACTTCACCCTCCCGGCGAAACGGGCCCGCACAGCATGACGGCGCGAGGCGACACCGGTCACCCGGTGTCACCCCGCGCCGTGGCTCATGCCCCCGACAGCGGGTGTAACGGTCAGCCGGCCGACTCGGCCGTCACCTTCTGCCCGGAGGCGTCGGCCTTCGGGGTGTCGCCCTTGCCGCCGGCCGGCACGCCCGGCACGATGCCGGCCAGGCCGGACAGCATCTGCCCGAGCTGCGAGGTGACCGCGTCCTTCTGGCGGGTGAGGTCCTCGACCTCGCGGCGGGCCGCCTGCGTGGTCAGCTCGGCCTCGGTACGGGCCTCGTTGAGCACCCGCTGCGCCTCGGCGCGCGCCTCGTTAAGCGTCTTGTCGGCCAGCGCCTTGGCCTTGTCGACGGTCTCGTTGGCGGTGCGCTCGGACTCGACCCGGCGGGCCTCGGCCCGCTGCTCGATCTCCTTGGCCCGCTCCTGCGCGGCGCGGGCGCGCTGCTCGGCCTCGTTCACCAGCTTCTGGGTCTGCGCGACCTGGGCGGCGTGCCGCTCCGACTCCTCGCGCTCGGCCTTCTCCCGCCGCTCGGCGAGCTGGAGCTCCAGCGCCTGCAGGTCCTTGTCGCGCTTGTCGCGCGCGTCGGTGAGCAGCTTGGTCGCCTCGGCGCGCTTCTCCTCGGCCTCCCGGGCGGCCTTGGCCCGCTGCTGGGTGATCTCCCGCTCGGCGGTGGCGCGCAGCGTGGCGACCTCGCGCTCGACAGTCGACTTCAGCTCGGCCACCTCGTGCGCGGTGACCGTACGCAGCTGCTTGGTCTCGCGGTCGGCGTCGGCGCGCAGCGTGTCGGCCTCGCGGCGGGCCTGCACCCGGACCTCGGCGGCCTCGCGCTCGGCGGCGGTACGGACGCTGCCGGCCTCGCGCTCGGCGGTCGCCTTCATGGCGGCGGCCTCGGCGCGGGCCTTGTCGGTGATCTCACGCGCCTCGAGGCGGGCGGCGGAGAGGATGCCCTCCGACTCGCGCTTGGCCTCGTTGCGGTGGTCGTTGGCCTGCTCCTCGGCCAGCCGCAGGATCTGCTCGACGCGAGTGCCCAGGCCGGACAGGGTCGGCCGGCTGTTCTCCTCGAGCTGCTTGTTGGTCTCGGTGAGCTTCTGCTCGAGCGCGCTCTGGCGCTGCTCGGCCTGCCGCAGCCGGCGCTGAGCGTCGTTCATCCGCTGCTCGGCCTCGGCGCGGGCCTGCTCGGACTGGCTCAGGGCGGCGGTGAGGCGGCCGATGAAGTCGTCCACCTGGTTGGTGTTGTAACCGCGCAGGCCAACGGTGAAATCGGGCTGTGAGTTCGCGTTATCGAAGAACGCAAGAGGGGAGGACTGCTGCTGGGGCATTGGGACATACTGGCAGACGCCCCAGGGTGGTTCGCAAGAGCGGTCGGCACCTTTCGCGTCCTGTTTACATGGTCAACTCGGCCGCCCGGCGGGACCGGACCAATAGGCGATCTTGGCAGCTCCCGGGCGGGTCGGGCGGGTCGGGCTTCTGCGGGGAAGGCGGCGCGAAAAGGGCCGCGGGTTCGGCACCCACGGCCCTTTGTGCGTACGCCGGTCGAATGGCGCCCGGGTCGTCCGAAAGGCAATCCGGGACGACCGTACGGTCAGTGACCGCGGAAGCGGTTGATCGCGCTTTCGTGCCGCGCGCGCATCTCGGTGTCCCGGACGCCCAGTCCGTCGGCGGGGGCGAGGCACCGCACGCCGACCTTGCCCTGGTGCGCGTTGCGGTGCACCTCGTACGCGGCCTGGCCGGTCTGCTCCAGCGCGTACGTCTTCGACACGGTCGGGTGCACCTTGCCGAGCGCGACCAGCCGGTTGGCCTGCCACGCCTCGTGGTAGTTGGCGAAGTGGCTGCCGACGATCCGCTTGAGGTGCATCCACAGGTAGCGGTTGTCGTACTGGTGCATGTAGCCGCTGGTGGAGGCGCAGGTGACGATCGTGCCGCCCTTCTTGGCGACGTAGACGCTGGCGCCGAACGTCTCCCGGCCCGGGTGCTCGAAGACGATGTCCGGGTCCTCGCCGCCGGTCAGCTCGCGGATGCGCTCACCGAAGCGGCGCCACTCGTCCTGGTCCTGGGTCTGCTCGTCGGACCAGAACTTGAACCCCTCGGCGGTACGGTCGATGACCAGCTCGGCGCCCATCTTGCGGCACAGCTCGGCCTTCTCCGGCGAGGAGACCACGCAGACCGGGATCGCGCCGCCGTTGAGCGCCATCTGGGTGGCGTACCCGCCGAGGCCGCCGGACGCGCCCCAGATCAGCACCACGTCGCCCTGCTTCATGTTCGCGCCGTGGTGCGAGACGAGCTGCCGGTACGCGGTGGAGTTGACCAGCCCCGGGCTGGCCGCCTCCTCCCAGCTCAGGTGGCGCGGCTTCGGCATCAGCTGGTTGGCCTTGACGATCGCCAGCTCGGCGAGGCCGCCGAAGTTGGTCTCGAAGCCCCAGATCCGCTGCTGCGGGTCGAGCATCGTGTCGTCGTGACCGGCGGAGTCCTCCAGCTCGACCGACAGGCAGTGCGCGACCACCTCGTCGCCGGCCTTCCACTTGGTCACGCCCGGGCCGGTGCGCAGCACGACGCCGGCGGCGTCCGAGCCGACCACGTGGTACGGCAGGTCGTGGCGGCGGGTCAGCTCGGAGAGCCGGCCGTAGCGCTGGAGGAACTTGAACGTGGGCAGCGGCTCGAAGATGCTCGTCCACACCGTGTTGTAGTTGATCGCGCTGGCCATCACCGCGACGAGCGCCTCACCCGGGCCCAGCTCGGGGGTGGGCACCTCCTGCACGTGCAGCGCCTTGCGCGGGTCCTTGTCGCGGGTGGCCATGCCCTCGAACATGCGGGTGTCCTCGGCGCGCACCACCACGCCCCGGTAGCTCTCCGGCACGGGCAGGCCGGCGAGCCCGGCGAGCTCCCGCTCCGGCTGCGACGAACCCTCCGCCGCCATGATCGCTTCGAGGATGTCCTGCACGGTGACCTCCCGTTTGTCCGCTCCCGCACACCGCGGGCAGGGGTGCTGCCATCGTCGGCGCCGGTGCGACGGGACCGCCATGTCGGCAATCGACACATTCGGCACCGGTCGCCGCTGCTGTTCGGGCGGACGTTACTTAACGGTAGCTAAAGCAGGAACCCCTCTGTGAAAAACTGCATCGGCCGATGCGTGGAGGTGTACGTGGGAACGTGCAAGCGCGCACTGCCGCGCGCGTTCCCACTTGTTAGGAAGGGCCCCTTCTTAACAGACGTCTGTTAAGAAGGGGCCCTTCCTTGCGCGTCAGGCGGGCTGGACCAGCTCGATCAGCACGCCACCGGCGTCCTTCGGGTGCACGAAGTTGACCCGGGAGTTCGACGTGCCGCGCCGCGGAGCGTCGTAGAGCAGCCGCACACCACGCTCGCGCAGCGCCGCGCAGGCCACGTCGATGTCCGCCACCGTGTACGCGACCTGCTGGATGCCGGGACCGCGCTTGTCCAGGAACTTGCCGATCGTGGTGTCCGGGGACAGCGGCGCGAGCAGCTGCACCATGCCGCCGGACGCGTCCGGCCCGACCGCCAGCATCGCTTCGCGTACGCCCTGCTCCTCGTTCGTCTCGGTGTGCACGCAGCGCATGCCGAAGGTGCGCTGGTAGAAGTCGATCGCGGCGTCCAGGTCGCCGACGGCGAT
Organism: Micromonospora sp. D75; assembly: GCF_018070405.1. Classification (NCBI taxonomy): domain Bacteria; kingdom Bacillati; phylum Actinomycetota; class Actinomycetes; order Micromonosporales; family Micromonosporaceae; genus Micromonospora; species Micromonospora sp. D75. The sequence goes on along the minus strand of NZ_JAGPXV010000039.1, from coordinate 12,914 downwards.
CCCGACGTGGTCGATGCGGCGCAGCCCGATGTCTGTGACAAACTCGGCAGCGGGCTCGACGGGGGAGTTCTCAGCCATGACGCTAGTCTGACCGAACAATCGTTAAGGCGTACAGGTCGGCACCCCCTCGGAGGCAGGCAATGGCTTCGGTGATCGTCAGCGGCGCGCGGACCCCGATGGGGCGCCTGCTGGGCAACCTCAAGGACCTCCCCGCGACCAGGCTCGGTGGCATCGCGATCAAGGCGGCGCTGGAGCGCGCCGGCGTCGCGCCCGAGCAGGTCCAGTACGTGATCATGGGGCAGGTGCTCCAGGCCGGCGCCGGGCAGATCCCGGCCCGGCAGGCCGCCGTCGAGGCCGGCATCCCGATGTCCACCCCGGCGCTGACCATCAACAAGGTCTGCCTCTCCGGGCTGGACGCGATCGCGCTGGCCGACCAGCTCATCCGGGCCGGCGAGTTCGACGTCGTGGTGGCCGGCGGCATGGAGTCGATGACCAACGCCCCGCACCTGCTGCTCGGCCAGCGCTCGGGCTACAAGTACGGCGACGTGGCGGTCAAGGACCACATGGCGCTGGACGGCCTCACCGACGCCTGGGACTGCTGCTCGATGGGCGAGTCCACCGAGCGGCACGGCGCGAAGCACGGCATCACCCGCGAGGAGCAGGACGCGTTCGCCGCGGCCAGCCACCAGCGCGCCGCCGCCGCGCAGAAGAACGGCCACTTCGCCGACGAGATCACCCCGGTGGTCATCCCGCAGCGCAAGGGCGAGCCGCTGGTGATCAGCGAGGACGAGGGCATCCGGCCGGACACCACCGCCGAGTCGCTCGGGAAGCTGCGCCCCGCCTTCACCAAGGACGGGACCATCACCGCCGGCAGCTCCTCGCCGATCTCCGACGGCGCCGCCGCGGTCGTGGTGATGAGCAAGGCCAAGGCCAAGGAGCTGGGGCTCACCTGGCTGGCCGAGATCGGCGCCCACGGCAACGTGGCCGGCCCGGACAACTCCCTGCACTCGCAGCCGTCCAACGCGATCAACCACGCCCTGAAGAAGGGCGGCCTGAGCATCGACGACCTCGACCTCATCGAGATCAACGAGGCGTTCGCGGCGGTCGGCATCCAGTCCGCCCGTGACCTCGGCGTCGATGCCGACAAGGTGAACGTCAACGGCGGCGCGATCGCGCTCGGCCACCCGATCGGCATGTCCGGCGCCCGGCTCGTGCTCACGCTGGCGATGGAGCTGAAGCGCCGGGGCGGTGGCACCGGCGCGGCGGCGCTCTGCGGCGGTGGCGGGCAGGGCGACGCGCTGATCATCCACGTGCCGACCGGTGACGAGAGCTGATAGCTGATACCTGTGAGTGACGTACAGAACGCCCCGGCGGCGGCCACCGGCCCGGTGCGCCGCAGCCGGGACGTACCCATGCTGGTCGAGCGGGCCCGCGCGGGCGACCCCCGCGCGGTGGCCCGGCTGATCACCCTGGTCGAGTCCGGCGACGAGGTGCTGCCGCAGGTCGCGGCGGCGCTCGCGCCGTACGCCGGGCAGGCCCAGGTCGTCGGCCTGACCGGCTCGCCCGGGGTGGGCAAGTCGACCACCACGAACGAGCTGGTCCGGGCGTTGCGGGCGCGCGGTCACCGGGTCGGCGTGCTGGCGATCGACCCGTCCAGCCCGTTCACCGGCGGCGCCATCCTCGGCGACCGGGTCCGGATGCAGGACCACGCGACAGACCCGGGCGTCTACATCCGCTCGATGTCCAGCCGGGGCCACCTGGGCGGGCTCTCCGCGGCCACGCCGCAGGCGGTGCGGGTGCTGGAGGGCGCGGGCTGCGACGTGGTGCTGGTCGAGACCGTCGGCGTCGGGCAGGCCGAGGTGGAGGTGGCCTCGCTCGCCGACACCACGCTGGTGCTGCTCGCGCCGGGCATGGGCGACGCGATCCAGGCGGTCAAGGCCGGCATCCTGGAGATCGCCGACGTCTTCGTGGTCAACAAGGCCGACCGGGACGGCGCCGACGCCACGGTCCGCGACATCCAGGGCATGATCGCGCTCGGCGAGCGCGGGCCGGGGGAGTGGCGTCCGCAGGTGGTGCGCTCGATCGCCGCCCGCGCCGAGGGCATCGACGACATCGCCGCCGCGATCGACAAGCACCGCGACTGGCTGGAGCGCCACGGCGAGCTGCGCCGCCGCCGGGAGACGCGGGCCGCCGCCGAGATCGCGGCGATCGCGCTGGGCGTCCTGCGCGCGCGGATCGGCTCGCTGCGCGACGGTACGCAGCTCCCGACGCTCGCCGCCAAGGTGGCCGAGGGCGCCATCGACCCGTACGCGGCGGCCGACGAGCTGCTGGCCCAGCTAGGCTCCTGACCCGCCCCCGCCCCGCCCCGCCCCGCCCCGCTCCCGCCGAGAACTTGGTACGAAACGGCCCCCAGCGGGGCCCTGTCGTACCAAGATCTCCACCGCTCCCACCTGGCGGAACGCCGATCTCGCGTGACGGGAGGCGCTCGCCGAACTTCCGGCCCACGCCACCCCCCACAACCCCCGCGATCTTGCAGTTGCGGCCCCGGGAGCGCCTGTTTCGCGGCTTCTGTCGGGGCCGCAACTCCATGATCGACGGTCGATGTACGCTCCCCCGGACGAGGGAGGGTGGGGCGCGTGGAGCACGACGCTACTCAGGAACTGCCGGTGACACCTGGCGTGGTCGCGGGCGGGAGCACTTCGGTGTCGGACGAGGTGGTCGAGAAGATCGCGGTGGCCGCCGCGAAGTCGGTGCCCGGGGTGGCCGAGCTGGGCGGCGACATCGCCCGCTTCTTCAACGCCGTGCTGGACCGGGTCGGGCTGGACCAGGTCGGGGACGCGCGGCGCGGCTGCTCGGCGCACGTCACCGACGGGTCGGCAGTGGTCAACCTCGTCCTCGTGATCGATGCCGGCCACCCGGTGCCGCAGGTGACGAACGAGGTGCGGGCCGCTGTGGCGTCCGCGATCGAGGCGTACGGACTGCGCGCCGCCGAGATCAACATCCGGGTCGACGACGTGGCGATGGGTACGCCCACCGTCTGACGAGCGCCGCCCGGCTCAGTCGTGTGCCGGGCGGGTCAGCTCCACCTCGTCGCCCGGCAGCAACTCCACGTCGCCCTCCGGGCCGTGGATCTCGAGCACCGGTACGCCCTCGTCCAGCAGCATGTTCCGGCGCTCGGCACCGGTAGGCATCCGCGCGACGACTCTCGCGCCCGCGGCCAGCTCCACCTGCCTGCGCTGCGGCGTCTCCCGGACCCGCGTGCCGAGCGGACGGCTTGTGGTGACGAGCCCTTCCGACCGCAGCAGCGAAATCGCCATCCGGACCGCGTCGCGGCCGATCTGGTGTTCCTGGCTGAGCCGCGACTCGCTGCCGACGCTCGCCCCGGGCGGCAGCGCGCCCGATTCGATCTGCTCCCGGATCAGGTCGGCGAGCTGGACGTAGACCGGCGTGTGCGAGCGCGGATCGATGGTCATGACGTAAGCCTTGTGCCCCGATAGATCTGATCCATCAAGGCTTTATGGCAATGATGGATTGTAGCCATGTTGGATTCTTGCTATGGTCGGAGCGTGTTCGCGCGGTAACCGGCGGACATGACTCCTTCGAGTGCGCTCAATCTCGACTGCCCCGGTGCCGTACCGCGAAGTGACGCTGCGGTGGCGGGGCGGGCGGGTCCGCCCGCGCGCGGCGGGCGGGTGGTCCCGCCCTTCCAGTCCCTTCGACCACGAGAGGCAGGCGTTCGTGCGGTGGAACATCCGGTGGCCCGGTCGGCGCGCGCGAGCCGGTCGCGGCACCACCCAGCCGGGCTGCTACCGGGCGGCCAACTACACGCCGTTGCGCCCCTGGCAGGTGCGGGAACGGCGGTTCCGGACGACGCGGCTGGGCCGGCGCGGGCTCGACCCGGCCGAGGTGCACGAGTTCCTCGACCGGGTGGCGCTCGACCTGGCCGACGTCTACCGGGCGCTCGGCGTCAGCCGGGAGGAGACCGCGCGGGTCCGGGACGCGCTGCGGCGCTGGCAGTCCGAGCAGGCGCAGATGCGGATGAACGCGGGGGCGTACCGTCGATGAGTCCCCGCGAGCGGTTCGTCATCCACCTGCCGGTCGTCGCCGGTGACCTGGCCGGCGCCGTACGCCTGGCCCGGGTCGTGGCCCGCTGGTCGGGCGTGCTCGCCCAGGCCGACCCGGGCGAGACCACCGTCTCGGCCGAGGACGAGCAGGGCGTACGCCATCGGGTCTTCTGTGATCTGCGGATGGGCGACGGCCGGCGCTGCCTGCTGCGGGCCGACCACGACGGCCCGTGCGCCCGCCGGCCGCTCCGGTGACCCGCCGCCCGGCCTGCGCACTCGTCGTGACGGGCGGGGGCTGACCGCCGCACGGGTCGATGCACCGTACCGTTGTTCCCAGCGGCGCGAGGCCGCCGTGCGTCGGGAGGTTCGCCATGCCGAAGGGTGTCTCGTTCGCTCCAGTGCGAACCGTGAGGGCGTACGAGGGGATCGTCCGGCAGGTCGAGGAGCGGATCGCCGCCGGGGATCTGCGGCCGGGGGACCGGCTGCCGAGCGAGCGCGAACTGACGACGCAGTTCGACGTCAGCCGGTCCACTGTGCGTGAGGCGCTGCGCGTGCTGGAGAGCAGCGGCCTGATCCGTTCGCGTCCCGGTGACCCGCTCGGGCCGCAGGTGATCGCCTCGACGGCCTCGGCGATGCGCAAGCTGTTCGCCCGGGTCGTGGACAGCCGGCGGCTCGGCGTGGCGGAGTTGCTCCAGTTCCGGATGATCATCGAGTCGGCGGCCGGTTCCGTCGCCGCCCGGATGGCGTCACCGTCCGAGCTGGACGAACTGGAGCAGGCGTTGGCGGGCATGCGGGACGCGGTGGCCGACGGCTACGAGGCGTTCAGCGCGGCCGACGTGCGCTTCCACGAGCACGTCGCCCGGCTGTCCGGGAACGAGTTGCTCGTGCTCTGCCTCGACGCGGTCCGGAGCATGGTGCTGGACCTGATCTCCACCAAGCTCGCCGAGGCGCCGGACCGTGAGGCCCTGATGGAGCGCACCCTGGCCCACCACCGCCGCGTTCTCGACGCGATGCGCGCCGGTGAGGCCGACGAGGTCACCCGGCTGACCCGCGAGGAACTGCACCGCTACTACGCCGAGTACGTGCCGGAGGCGCGCCGCTCGATGGTGGACGTATTGCTCTGAATCCGCCTGATGTGGCCTGACCTCGGATTATGAGAGTCGGCCATCAGCTGAGCAGGCTCTTCCCTTCAACTGGTCTGACCAGTAGCCTCCCCCACATCTCGTCGTGTACCACGGGGGACCACCAGTTGCCCAATGCATCGACCGCCCCGGATTGGGGCGGAGGTCGCACCGCTTCACATGGGAGAAGCTGCATGAAGTCGTCCAGATTCGCCGCGATCGCCGCGGCAGCCCTGGTCTGTCCGGGACTCGTGCTCGTCGGGTCGCCCGCGTCGGCCAACCCCGCCGCCGGCGCCCCGGGCGCCCACAACGCCATCACCGACGTTCCCGGAATCCAGGTCGGCCAGGTTCAGTCCGACACCGCCCCGTACCTGACCGGCACCTCCGTCGTGTACATGCCGCAGATGTCTGTGGCCAGTGTGGACCAGCGTGGCGGCGCCCCCGCCACCAAGGAGACCGACCTGCTGAGCCCGCTCAACTCGAACCCGGGCGTCAACGCGATCCAGCTCGGTGGCAGCAGCATGTACGGGCTGTCCGCCACCAACGGCATCATCCGCTGGCTGGAGGACCGCGGCGAGGGCGTACGCGTCGGCGCCGGCGGCGTGGCCCCGATCGTTCCGGCCGCGGACATCTTCGACCTCGGCCGCGGCGGTGACCCGAAGGCGCGCACCTCCGCCGAGTGGGGCTACCTCGCGGCGCAGGCCACTTCGGACGGTCCGGTCCGTCAGGGCGGCGTCGGCGGCGGCACCGGCGCCCGTGGCGGCGGCCTGCGCGGCGGCGTCGGCACCGCCAGCGTCCACCTCGGCGACGGCATCTACGTCGGCGCGATGGTGATCGTCAACCCGGCCGGCTCCCCGGTCGACCCGGCCGACTGCACCCTGTACGGCGTCAAGTTCGGCATCGGCAACGAGTTCGCCGGCTACAAGGCTCCGAAGAAGCAGGAGTGCAACCCGCCGAGCACCGCCGCGCAGCAGCCGGCGAACACCACGATCGCCGTGGTCGCCACCAACGCGCCCCTGGAGAAGGCCGCTGCCCAGCGGATGTCCGGCAACGCGCACGACGGCATGGCCCGCGCGATCAGCCCGATCCACACCCTGGGCGACGGTGACACCGTCTTCGCCGTCTCCACCGGCAAGGGCGAGGCGCTGCAGATCAACGACCCGGCCGACACCCGTCAGCTGAACGCCATCTTCAACGCCGGCGCCAGCACGCTGGCCCGTGCCATCGCCAAGGCCGTTCTCTCGTCCGAGAGCATCGGCAACACCACCAGCTACTGCGACCGCTACCCCTCGGCCTGCAAGGGCATGAAGCAGCTGAAGCAGTGGCGTACGCAGGGCAACGCCCCGGACGTGACCCCGGAGACCTTCGCCCAGGCCACGCAGGCGCTGGCGCAGACCCCGGTCCCCGCGCCGGCCGGTGCCGACAACGGCAAGCCCAAGCCCAAGCCGAAGGCCGCTCCGGCGGGCAACACCACGCAGCAGGAGTCGCAGAACGGCATGGTCCTCGCCTCCGACAACACCGGCGGTCCCACGCTCTCCACGGGCGTGACCACGGGCCTGCTGGCCGCCGGCATCCTGGGCGTCGGCCTGCTGGGCATGCACCTGCGGGGTCGCCGCCGGGGGCAGGCTTCCGACCAGCTCGCCTGACACGCACGCCGTCTCACCCTCGCGCCGGTAGCTAGGCGCGTGTGAACGATCGAGGCGGGTTCCGTCCACTCCGGACGGGACCCGCCTCGCTGCGTTCGTCACCCCACCCGCCCCCGCGCGGCGCGCCCGGCGTGCGCCCGGCGTGCGCCTTGCCGATCTTGGACTTGTGGTGGCTCACAAAAGTCGCCACTCGGGCATCCTGGGCGCCACAACTCCAAGATCGGCGGAGTGGGCCGTCACGGCCCGCGCACCTCGAAGCAGGGCAGATGCTGGGCGCGCCGGACGCAGCCGGCCAGGCGTGGGGAGCGTGCCGCCTCGGCGGGTTGCTGCGCAGCGCTGTCGCCGGACTCCAGGGCCGGGCGTACGCAGTTCAGCCCCGGCTCGGCGACGATCGTCGACGTCCCGCGTCCGGGCAACGCGAACCCGGCTCGGCGATGCTCGTGCCCCGGGCGTTGCCCTAGAGGCCGTCGGCCGGCCCGAGCCGCTGCCGGGCCAGCCGGTGTCGGGGCGACCCGAGGCACACCTGCACCATCACCTCGACCTCCTCGCGCACTGCGGGCCGACACGCCGACTCGCCCGCCCCGAAGCCCGTCGCCCCGCTGCGCCTGGAGGACCCCGGCTCCCGGGATCCTTCCGGGCCGTCGATCTTGCGCCTTGTGCCCTGACGAAAGGGGTGAATCCCCCGCACCGGGGGCCGCAACTGCAAGATCGCGGGTGCAGGCACACGTAGAAGGACCTGGTGGGCGGAGCCCACCAGGTCCTTCTACGTCGTGGTGCTGGTTACTTCTTGGAGACCTTGGTGACGTCGAACGACTGGGTCACCGCGTCCTTCGGGTAGCCCTCGACGCCGTCGCGGATCACCGCCAGGTTCGGCAGCAGGAACAGCCAGTCGCTGGCCGCCTCCTGCGAGATGACCTTCGCGGCCTCGGCGAACTTCTTGTCCCGGGTGGCCGCGTCCAGGGCCGTGTCGGCCTCGTTCATGAGCTGCGTGACGGCCGGGTTCTTGTACCGGTAGTAGTACTCCGGCTGGCCGTAGCGGACCAGGTCACGGGGCTCGACGTGGGCGATGATCGACATGTCGTAGTTGGCCTTGCCGAGCACCTTGTCCAGCCACTGCGGCATCTCGACGTTGTTCTGGGTCACCTTGATGCCGACCTCGGCGAGCTGCGAGGCGACGAACTGCGCGGAGGCGCGGGCGTAGCCGGGCGGCGGGACGTCCATGGTCAGGGTGAGCCCGTTCGCGTGACCGGCGTCGGCGAGCAGCTGCTTGGCCTTGGCGGGGTCGTGCGGGAAGTCACCGGTGCGGTCCTCGTACCACGGGTCGCTCGGCGGCACCATGCTGCCGATCTTCGTGCCGTAGCCGGACCACACGGTCTTGATCAGCGCGTCGTGGTCGATCGCGTGGCGGATCGCCTGGCGCACCCGGACGTCGGCCAGCGGGCCCTTGCTGTTGTTCATCGACAGGACGACCTCACCGGTCGTCTTGCCCTCGATCACCTGGAACTGCTTGTTGCCCTTGAACACCTCGAGCAGCTGCGGCGCCTGGATGTTCGCCACGATGTCGAGCTGGCCGGAGAGCATCGCGTTGTTCAGCGCGTTCGCGTCGGTGATGTAGCGGAAGACGGCGGTGGCGACCTTCGCCTTCTCACCCCAGTAGCCGTCGTTGCGCACCAGGGTGATGCTGTCGCCCCGGTTCCACTTGTCGAACTTGAACGGGCCGGTGCCGTTCGGCTTGGTCCCCAGGTCGGTGGCGTTCTCCTTGAGCACCACGCCGACGCGGCCGGCGACGTCGAACAGCCAGCTCTGGCTCGGCCGCGACAGCGTCACCTCCACGGTGGACGCATCCGGCGCCTCGACGGTCTTCACGACCGTCATCTGGGACTTGAACGGGTTCGTCGAGCCCTCCGCGGTCACCCGCTTGAAGCTCCACACCACGTCCTGCGCGGTGAGCTTCTGGCCGTCGTGGAAGGTCACGCCGTCGCGGAGCTTGAACGTGTACTTGGTGCCGTCGTCGGACATCTTCCATTCGCTGGCCAGCAGCGGCTCCACCTCACCGGTGTCCGCGTTCTGGCGCACCAGGCCCTCGTACACGTTGTAGAGCAGGACCTGCGGGATCGCGGCGCCGGCCTCGGCGGTCAGGTCGAGGCTCACCGGCTCGAGGTAGGCACCGAGGGTGACCGTGCCGTTGCCGGAACCGCCACCGCCGGTGGTGGTCTCGGAGTCACCATCGCTACTGCACGCGGTCAGAGCCAGCGCCGTGGCGAGCAGCACGGCGGGCAGCGTTATCTTCAGCCGATTCATTCGTGTGTCCCATCGCGAAGAACGCCAAGGGCGCTCGTAGCCTGTGAGGCGGGACACTAGGAGTGTGGTACCCGATGCAAAAGGGCCAGTTCAGCGGGGTCGGCAGGTACCAATCGGCGTCTGACTACCGGGCCACCCGGAATCCGGTGTTGCCACTTGAGGAGTCAACGGTGGTCCGACTCCGTGCGGCCACGCGGTAACGGTTGCAATAAGAGTCGTGGCAGAGGTACGAACCACCCCTGATGACGCTCTCACCTGGTGAGACGTGTCCTCGGCGGTCGCGCCAGGGTTCGGCCGTGAGTTCCCAAACGTTGCCCGCGACGTCGTACAGGCCGTAGCCGTTCGGCGGAAACGCGGTCACCGGAGAGGTGCCCACGAACCCGTCGTCCGCCGTGTTGACAGCGGGAAAGGCGCCCTGCCAGATGTTGCACAGGTGCCGCCCGCCCGGGGTCAGCTCGTCGCCCCAGGCGTAGCGGGCCTGGGACAGCCCGCCGCGTGCCGCGTACTCCCACTCGGCCTCGGCCGCCAGCCGCGTCCCCGACCACTCGCAGTACGCCTCGGCGTCCCGGTGGGAGACGTGGACGACCGGATGCCGCTCGCGTCCGGACAGGCCCGAGCCGGGCCCGTCCGGGGCCGCCCAGCGCGCCCCCTCGACCGCCAGCCACCAGGGCGCGCCCGGCACCGTGGCGTCGAGCACCCACGGGTGCGCGGACGGCGCGAGCAGCAGGTGGAAGACGAAGGACCAGCCGTACCGTTCCGCGTCGGTGCGGTAGCCGGTGGCCTCGACGAAGCGGGCGAACTGCCGGTTCGTCACCGGTGTCGCGGCGATCTCGAACGGGGCCACGGTGACCGGGCGGACCGGCCCTTCCAGGTCCTCCGGGAAGCCCTCCGGATCGTCGGTGCCCATGAGGAAGGTACCGCCGGGCAGCGCGATCAGGTCGTCCGTACCGGCGGGGCCGGCGCGGACGGCACTGGGGCCGGCCGTCGATCCGGCGGCGGCGGGCGGGCGTTTCGGCGCGCAACACGGCGACGGCGGAGGGCTTCCTCCGCCGTCGTCCGGTTCAGCCGATTCGGTGCTCACATCCGCGCTACGCCGGCAGGGCGTCCGCCTGGTACGCGTCCTCGCTGATGGCGGCGGCGACGGCGTCCCCGAAGTCCTCCGTCGACATGCCCATCTCCGGCCCGCGCATCGCGCCCAGGCGCGGCAGCACCGCCTTCACCCCGTCCTCCAGGCTGCGGGCCGCCTCCGGGTGGCCCAGGTGCTCCAGCATCAGCGCGGCGCTGAGGATCGACCCGGCGGGGTTGGCCCAGCCCCGGCCCGCGATGTCGGGCGCGGAGCCGTGCACCGGCTCGAACATGCTCGGCGCCGACCCGGTCGGGTTGAGGTTGCCGCTCGCGGCCAGGCCGAGACCGCCCTGCACGGCCGCGCCGAGGTCGGTGATGATGTCGCCGAACAGGTTGTCGGTGACCACGACGTCGAACCGCTCCGGCTGGGTGACCAGGTAGAGGCACATCGCGTCGACGTGCACGTACTCCACCGAGATCTCCGGGTACTCCGCCGCGACCTCCTCGAAGGTCCGCTGCCACAGGTCGCCGGCGTACGTGAGGATGTTCGCCTTGTGCACCAGGGTCACGTGCTTGCGGCGGGTCAGGGCCAGCCGGAAACCGTGCCGGATGAGGCGTTCGACCCCCTTGCGCGTGTTGACCGACTCCTGGGTGGCGATCTCGTCCGGCCCGCCCCGGTGGATGAAACCGCCGGCACCGACGTAGGCGCCTTCGGTGTTCTCTCGCAGGATCACCAGGTCGCACTGCTCCGGACGCAGCCCGCCGATGGGCGAGGGCACACCTGGTAGCAGCTTGACCGGCCGCAGGTTGACGTACTGGTCGAAAGCGGTCCGCAGATGGATGACCAGGCCGCGTTCCAGCACCCCGGGTGGCACCGAGGGGTCGCCGACGGCACCGAAGAGAATGGCGTCCGCCTTGGCCAGTTCCTGCTCCACGTCCGGCGGCACGACCTGGCCGGTGATCCGCCAGTAGTCCGCGCCGAGTTCGTAGTCTTCCCAGACCAGGTCCAGCCCGAACCGCTGGGCGGCGGCGTCGCACGCCTTGACCGCCTGCGCGGTGACCTCCGGTCCGATGCCGTCGCCGGGCACCAGCGCGATTCGCTGGGCGCTCATTAGTCCACCTCTGTCCGCGTGCAGGAGACCCTCACCTGCCATCGTCGGCCAAGAGTGGCGGGATCGGGCCCTCCGCAACAGGTCCAGGTCTCCGGCTAGGCTGGTACCAGCGGGATGCGGATGGTGTGCGCAGGAGTGCGACGACGGGACGAGGCGAGATCCCCGCGAGAGGTGGGGAGGTCGAGATGGCGGATTTTCTGCTGCCGGTCAACCCGCAGAGCACGGTTCCGCTCTACGAGCAGATCATCACGGGGCTCGAGGACGCGATCCTCGCGGGGCAGTACGACGACGGCCCGCTGCCCAGCACCCGCCGTCTGGCCGAGGCGCTGGGCGTCTCCCGGAACACGGTGCTGACCGCGTACGACCGGCTCATGGAGCAGGGCCTGATCGCGACGATTCCCCGGCGCGGCCTCTACGTCTCCTCCGAGGCGGTGGTCCGGATGCGGGCCGCGCGCCGGACCTCCCGCTCCGCGACACGGCCCATCGACTGGGAGGCACGGCTGCCCGAGCCGCCGCCCACCCCCGTACACCGGGACCCGGCGTGGTCGCGGGCGCCGTTCCCCTTCGTCGTCGGCCAGCCGGATCCCGGCATGTTCCCCACCGGCGCGTGGGAGCGGGCGCAGCGCGAGGCGGTACGGCAGGACGGGCTGTCCCGGGTGATCGGGGACGCCGGCCAGGCCGACGACCCGCAGCTCGTCCGCCAGCTCTGTGAGCACGTGCTGCCGTCGCGTGGCATCTCGGCCGAGCCGAACCAGGTGATGATCACGCTGGGCTCGACGCACGCGCTGCACCTGCTGGCGAGCGTCCTGGTCCGGCCGGGCAGCGTCGTGCTGGTGGAGGACCCGGGCTACCCCGACGCGCGGACGATCATGCAGATGGCGGGCGCCGACGTGGTGCCCGGCCGGGTGGACGAGGACGGCCTCGTCGTGGAGGACCTGCCGGCCGACCTGCACGGCGCGGAGCTGGTGTACGTCACGCCGAGCCACCAGTACCCGACCGGCGCGACGATGTCGGCGTCCCGGCGTGAGGAGCTGCTGCGCCGGGCCGGCGCGGCGGACGCGGTGGTGATCGAGGACGACTACGACCCGGAGATGACGTTCCGGGGCATCCCGGCGGTCGCGGTGCGGGCGCTGGACGACGAGGACCGCGTGGTCTACCTCGGCAGCTTCAGCAAGCTGCTGGCGCCGGGCCTGCGGCTCGGTTACGTGGTGGCGTCCCCGGCGCTGGTGGAGGCGATGCGGGCCCGCTCCCGCTACGTGCTGCGCCACCCGCCCGGACCGATGCAGCGCGCCCTGGCCCGGATGATCGCCAGCCGGGACCTCGCCCGCCACGTGCGGCGTATCCGCGCCCACTACCAGGGGCTGTACGAGGAGATGACGCGCGCGATCGAGCGCCACGTGCGCTGGGGGCCGCAGCCGGTGCCGCGCGGCGGCCTGGCCCGGTGGATCACCGGCCCGCCCGGTCTGGACGCCGGGCAGCTCGCCGTCGACCTGCGCCGCCAGGGTGTCCTGCTCGACCCGGGCGAGCCGTACTGGACCACCCGCCCCACCCCGCGTCACCACTTGCGGCTGGGGTACCAGGTGATGCCGCTGGACCGGATCGACG
>NZ_JAGPXV010000389.1:0-5658 GCF_018070405.1 Micromonospora sp. D75 | reverse complement strand
CTGCCGACCGAGGGTCCAGGCGTACCAGGGGTCGGGCTCGGCGAGGTCGTCGGCTATCCAGCTCAGCGTGCACCGGCGTACCGGGTCGGGAAGCTTGGCCAGCGACGGCGTCGCGTCGGCGGACAGCGCCCGCAGATACCAGGCGTCGATCTTGCCGGTCTGCTCGTACCGCAGCGTGTTGCGGCGGGCGACGTAGTCCTCCGGGTTGAGCACCGCCAGGCCGAGCAGCATCGTCACGGCCAGCGCGACGGTGGCGCCGGGAATCCACCGGCCCTTGAACCGGAAGCCGGCCAGGATGATCATCAGGAAGACCGTGCCGAGCAGCATCTCGAACGCCATCACGAAGATCCGCTCGCCGGTGAAGCTGTAGACCTTCTGGTACGTCCACATGCGGGACAACGCCGACGCCACGATCACCACGCTCAGCGCGCTGATCAGCCCGAGCAGCACACGCAGCAGGACGCGCTCGACCGGCCGCTCCCGGCGCGCCCAGCGGCCCACGCCGCCGAGCACCGCCACCGTCAGCAGCGTGACGAAGAGCAACTGCCAGAAGCCGCTGCGCGCGTACTCGGCGTAGCTGAGACCGGCGACCCGCTGCACGTGCTGCTGCCCGCCGAAGAGCACAGTGAACTGCACCACCACGAACCCGGCGAACAGCAGGACGAGCGCGCCGATGGCCGGGGCCCACTCCAGCAGGCCGATCCGCCGCTCGCCGGATCTGTCCACGGTGGACAAGTCGGGCGGCGCGGCGAGCGTGTAGACCGCGGCCACCGCGATAAGCCCGCCCACCACGGCCAGGAACACCCAGCTGAACACCGAACCCATGTCGGTCTCGGGAACGAGCGAGCCGAGCGCCTCGGAGAACGCCGCGTCGGCGGAGGCGAGCAGGCTGCCGAAGACCACGAGCACCACGACCGTGGCGACCACCGAGACGGTCACCTTGCTCACCGTCGCCGCCGACGCCGAGGCGGTGACGTGCCGGCGTACCCAGGGCAGGCCGCGTAGCGCCGCGAACGGCGTGGCGACCAGGCCGAACAGGATCGATCGCACCAACCGCCCGCCGACGATCGCGAGGGTGGCGCAGCCCAGCGCGCCGAGCACGCAGAACGTCACGAGCCACCAGGCGTTGCGGAACGCCGGCACGGCCATCAGCGCCAGCGCGGCCGCCGCCCACCCGGCCCGGATGAGCCGGTCGGCGCGCGGCAGGTCAGCGGTCTTCGACCGGATCGCCAGCACCACCGCGACAGTGAGCGTGAGCCACCCCAGGAACCAGCCGACGCCGACCCGGCCCAGCGGCACGAAGGCCGCGCCGCCGACCGCGCCGGCCAGCACCGCGAGCGGCACGGCCCGGCCGGTCGCCGCCTTCGGGCCGGGCCACCGCGCGCCGAGGAACGAGGTCCGCGGCGTCGGCGGTCGCGGCGTCCAGACCGGCGCCTGCGGATGGCCGGTCCACCCCACACCGGGGTACGGCGGCGCGCCCACCGGCCGACCGGGAGGCTGCGGCATCCCCGGAGCGTGCGGTGTGACCGGCGCGGGCGACGCGCCGGGGATCAGCGCGGGCGACGCGCCGGGGATCGGCGGCGTGCTCGGGGTCCCGGGCCGGCCGGAAGCGTGCGGCGTGCCGGGCGCGCCGGAACCGGCCTGCGGGTGCGCACCCGGTGCGCCCGAACTGGCCAGTGTGCCGGAGCCGGCCTGCGGGTTCGGCGCATCCGACGGGGCCGAACCCGGGGCGGCAGGCGAACCGGTGGCCGGAGCCCTCGTGCCGGCGCCCGAGGAGGACGGACCCGCCGATGCGGCGTCCTCGGCAGCCGAAGGGGTTCCGTCGGCTCGGGTGGCGGCAGGCCGGGCCGCCGGAGCGGCGTCCGGCGTGGCGGCGCCGGGCTCCGCCGGACGGTCGGCCGGTGCGGTGGCGGGCTCCCCATGATCAGCCGCCCCCGTCGAACCGTCCCCGGCCGGGGACACGCCCGCGCCCGCGGAAGCCGGCGGCGTCTTGGCGACGTCGCCGGTGGTGGGGGAGAGGGCGGCATCCTCCACCGGGGAGCGTTCGACGGCCGGTGCTGTCGCCTGGGCAGGCACCGCGCTCGGCTGGCCGGCCGCCGGCACCAGCGGGAGGAACAGCGCGTACCCCTGGGTGCCGGGCGGGACGGTGACCGGAATCGCCCAGCCGGGCTGCCCCTCCGCGCCGGGCCACGGCACCGGTGGGGGCGCGCCCTCCATGCTGGGCATCACCAGCAGATAGGGCTGGGAAGGTGGGACGTCGCCCGCGGGAGGCCCGTTCGCCGGGGCGGCGCGGGAGGGCTCGGGGGACGGTTCCGGCTCGGGCAAGGGACGCTCCTCGATCACAGGGTTTCGTCACTCTAGGTCCACCCACATGCGCCCCGCCGCCCCGTCTGTCCGTTCGGTCACGTCGGCCCGGCCGATCGGCGCGGATCGAACCTTTGACGTCTCGCGGCCGTACCAGTGCGCGGGAGGTCGATCACATGGCCGCACGCCGCGCGCTCGCCGCGCTCGCCGCCGTCGCCGTGACGGTGCCGCTCGCCGCCACGCCGGCCGGCGCGCACGGTGCGCCGACCAGCCCGCTGAGCCGGGCCGCCGCGTGCGGGCCGGAAGGTGGTGGCCGGGCGCGGACGCCCGCGTGCCGGGCCGCGATCGCCGCCGGAGCGGCGGTACGCGAGTGGGACAACATCCGGGTCGCCCGCGTCGACGGGCGGGACCGGGAACGCATTCCGGACGGGGAACTGGCTGGACCTGCCGCGCGCGGACTGGCCGGCCACCACGCTCACCGCCGGCGCCCGGCACACGTTCCGCTACCGCACCACCATCCCGCACCAGGGCACGTTCCGGTTCTACGTCACCACCGGCTCGTACTCGCCGCAGCGGCGGCTGACCTGGGCGGACCTGGAGAAGAAGCCGTTCCTTCAGGTCACCGACCCGCCGATCCGCTCCGGGGCGTACGAGATGCGGGGGCGGCTGCCGGCCGACCGGACCGGCCGGCACATCGTCTACGTCATCTGGCAGAACTCGGACACCCAGGACACCTACTACTCCTGTTCGGACGTGATCTTCCGGGCGGCACGCGGTGAGCCGGACGCGACACCGGCAGCGCCGGAGGCGAGCGCGTCGCCTCCGCGTACCCTCGCCGGGGCGGCGACCGACGACGAGCCGGCGGTGCCGGTCGCGACGGTGACCGACGGCGGACCGCTGTCCCGGCCGCTCGTGCTCGGCGCGGCGGCGCTCGTCGTCGCGCTGCTCGCCGCGGCGGTGGTCGGACGGCGGCTGAGCCGGGCCGGCGGCCCTCCGCCCGGACGGCCGTGCGGTGTCCGCAACCACCGCGCCGGGCGGCGCCGCGTCTGGTGAGTCAGCCGAGCAGGCCCTCGATCTCGGCCAGGTCGTCACCGGCGAGGTCGAGGTTGTCCAGCGCGGCCACGTTGCCCTCCAGCTGCGCCACGCTGCTCGCGCCGATGATGAGGCTGGTCATGCGCGGGTCGCGCAGCGCCCAGGCGAGGGCGAGCTGGGCGAGCGTCTGACCGCGCCGCTCGGCCACCGCGGCGAGCCCCCGGACCGTCGCCATCGTCTCCTCGTCGAGGTCGGCCTCGTTGAGGAAGACGCTCGTGCGTACCCGGGAGTCGGCCGGGATGCCGGTGAGGTAACGGTCGGTGAGCAGGCCCTGGGCGAGCGGGCTGTACGCGATGCAACCGGCGCCGACGCCCTCCAGCGTGTCCAGCAGGCCGTCGCTCTCCGTCCAGCGGTTCATCATCGAGTACGACGGCTGGTTGATCAGCAGCGGCGTGCCCAGGTCGCGCAGGATCTCGGCGGCGCGCTCGGTCTGCTCCGAGTCGTAGTTGGAGATGCCCACGTAGAGCGCCTTGCCGGAGCGGACGATCGCGTCGAGCGCGCCCATCGTCTCCTCCAGCGGGGTCTCCGGGTCGAACCGGTGCGAGTAGAAGATGTCGACGTAGTCCAGCCCGAGGCGGCGCAGCGACTGGTCCAGCGACGAGATCAGGTACTTGCGCGAGCCCCACTCGCCGTACGGGCCGGGCCACATCAGGTACCCGGCCTTGCTGGAGATCACCAGCTCGTCCCGGTACGGCTTCAGGTCGCCTGCGAGCAGCCGGCCGAAGTTCTCCTCCGCCGAACCGGGCGGAGGACCGTAGTTGTTGGCCAGGTCGAAGTGGGTGATGCCGAGGTCGAAGGCGCGGCGGACGATGTCGCGCTGCCGCTCGAAGGGCCGGTCCGGTCCGAAGTTGTGCCACAGGCCGAGGGAGATGACGGGGAGCTTCAGCCCGCTCCGGCCGCTGCGCCGGTAGATCATCTCGTGGTAACGGTCGTCGCTGGCGAGGTATGTCACGGGGCCATTCTGTCCGCAGCGGAGTGCGGTCGCAGCGGCGCGGGTACGTTCGGCCACATGCGTTACGTGCAGCTCGACACCCCCAAGCCCATCTCCAAGATCGGCCTCGGCACCTGGCAGTTCGGCTCCAAGGAGTGGGGCTACGGCCCCGACTACGAGCGCCGCGCCGCCGAGATCGTCCGGCGGGCGCTCGACCTGGGCGTCACCCTGTTCGACACCGCCGAGCTGTACGGCTTCGGCCGCAGTGAGCGCATCCTCGGCGCGGCGCTGGGCGACGACCGGAGCAAGGTCGTCGTCGCCAGCAAGATCTTCCCGCTGCTGCCTGTCGCCCCCGTGGTGCAGCAGCGCGCCGTCGCCTCCGCCGCCCGGCTCGGCGTCGACGGCATCGACCTCTACCAGGTGCACCAGGCCAACCCGGTGGTCGCCGACACCACCACCATGCGCGGCATGCGCTCGCTGCAGGACGTCGGACTGGTCGGCGAGGTCGGCGTCAGCAACTACGGCCTGCGCCGGTGGCGGTTCGCCGAGGCCGCGCTGGGCCGCCGGGTGCTGAGCAACCAGGTCCGCTACAGCATGATCGACCGCGGCCCCGAGGAAGACCTCATCCCGTACGCGGAGCAGGCCGGCCGGATCGTCATCGCGTACTCGCCGCTGGCGCAGGGTTTCCTCTCCGGCCGCTACGACGCCACGAACCCGCCCGCCGGGGCGGTACGCCGGGCCAACCCGTACTTCCTGCCCGAGAACCTGGAACGCGGCACCGCGCTGATCGCCACGCTGCGCGAGGTCGCCGACGCGCACGACGCCACGCCGAGCCAGATCGCGCTCGCGTACGTGCTGCGGCACCCGAACGTGGTGGCCATCCCCGGCGCGTCCGGGGTCGAGCAGATGGAACGCAACGCGGCCGCCGCCGAGATCGACCTGACCGACGACGAGTACGCCGCGCTGGTCGCCGCCGCGCGCGCGTTCCGCCCGGTCACCGGCCTGGCAGCGGTGCCCCGGATGGTCCGCGCCCGCCTCGGGAGGTGAGCGGCGCTCCGGCGGCGTCAGTGGCGACGGGCGCCGCCGGTCATCGGAGCGCGCTAGCGTGGATCGGGTGACCGCTCCCAACCAGGTTCCCCCGGTCCCGCCCGCCGAGCTGCCGAGCACGCTCGGCGCGTTGCGCGCGGCCGGCCACCAGTACCGCACGGTCAAGCAGGAACTCCGAGACAACCTCCTCGCCCGGATGGGCTCCGGCGAGGACCGCTTCCCCGGCATCGTGGGCTACGAGGACACGGTGCTGCCCGAGGTCGAGCGCGCGCTGCTCGCCGGGC
>NZ_JAGPXV010000388.1:0-5662 GCF_018070405.1 Micromonospora sp. D75 | reverse complement strand
GCATCGCGGTGACGCCGTCCCAGTGGACCGCGAGCAGAACCGCGTCGGTGCCGGCGGCGACCGTCGGCACGGGCCGCGCGGTGCCGCCGATCCGGTTCGCGATCGCTTCGGCGGCGGCCGTCGAGCGACCCCCGATGATGATGTCGTGTCCGGCCCGGGCCCAGCCGGTGGCCAGTGCCGTGGCGAGGTTGCCGGTGCCGAGGATTCCGATCCGCATACCGTCACGCTAGGCAGGCCGACGCGCACCGGATGGTGCATGTCGGGCGTGCCAGGATGGGCGCATGGGTGACGGCGACCTCTGCGAGGAACTCGTAGCCGACTGCCGGATGCGGATGGCGACGGACCTGTTCGCGCACACGTGGGATGCGGTCGTGCTGGCCGCGCTGGCCGAGGGCGCCCTCCGCCGCCGCTCACTGCGGGCACGAATCGGAGGAATCAGCGACAAGGCGCTCACCGAGGCCGTACACAGGCTGGTCGGCAACGGCCTGGTCGAGCGGCGGTTCTTCCCCCAGGCGCCGCCCCGGGTCGATTACGCGCTCACCGATCTCGGCCGCAGCTTCGCCGACGGCCCGATGCGGGCGCTGGGCGCCTGGGTCACCGAGCATGGCGACGAACTGTTCGAGGCGCAGGAGCGGCTCAGCGCGTCGTAGCACCGCGAACGGCCAGGGCCGTTCGGTACCCCACCCACTGGACCGCCCGGAGTCGTCGGGGTCGGCGATGACCTCAACCGGCGGTTCAATGCGCTCTTTGGTGACGTGGGCCAGGACTCAACGGGAAGCCCGTCACCGTGACGGGGCCGTGAGGTTTCCATACGCCCATTGGCGTGGACGCTACGTGCCTCGCGCCGGGTCGTGCTCACTCCAGCCCTGATCGAGGATCCGGAATCCCGCGTCGAGCATCGGATCGGTGTCACTCGTCACGAGTAGCTGGATCTGGAGGGCGAACCGGGCGTAGATCCGGATGTCGTCGCTCGGCTGGGACAGGCCGAGATCCTCGGTGATGGCTGCGACGAGTGCGTCCTCATGGCGGAGCCACATCCGGGAGGCGTACTCCTGGAGGGCCGGTGTGGCTTCCATCAGCGACATGACCCGGCGGCGGAGCGGCGCTTCCTCGCCGGACCACATGGCGACGAATTCGGAGCGGTAGTGGGCCTTCAGCGCTTCCGAGATCGAGAGGCCGGCCGGCCGCTCGCGCACGGCGGCGACGAGTCGCTCGCGTTGCGCGTCTTCCTCGTGGAAGAGGAGTGCCTCCTTCTGGGGGAAGTGGGCGAAGACAGTGGTGGGGGAGACGTCCGCCTGGTCGGCGATCTCCCGCACGCTCACCGCGTCGAAGCCGCGCTCGAGGAACAGCTCCTGCGCAGCTCGCAGGATCGCGGCCCTGGTCACGGCCTTCTTGCGCTCGCGCCGCCCAGTTCGATTCGGCTCCCTTGCCATGCCGTCATCGTACAACTCTGACCATGATGGTATTGACACCAAAACTGGTATCACTACACTTCCGTAGTGATACCAGGCTCCTCTGTCCCTGCCGACCTCGCCGAAGGGCTCCCGGCCATGACACAACTGGTGAAGGCAACGCCGAAGGCAACCGTCTCTGCGGCGTATCGGAGCGGCCAGCGCCAGCCCGCCGGGGCAGCGCTCGCCGCCGCAGCAGCGATCTTTCTGCTGCTCGAGTTCGTCGCCGCCGCGGCCTGGCGGAGCCCGCCCTACAGCTACACCTACCACTACATCAGCGACCTCGGAGTCCACGGCCCGTTGACCGCGTTCGGCCAGTACATGTATTCGCCCCTCTGGTGGGTCATGAACACCGGCTTCTTCCTCTTCGGAGTCCTGGTGTTCATCGGTGTCGCCCTGCTCAACGGCCTGCGAGGCTGGCGCCGGGGGGTCCTGCTCGGCATGGCCGCCCTGGTCGGTGCCGGCGGCGTCGTGCTGGCGCTCTTCCCCGGCGACGGCGAAGCCGACCGGCAGGGCACTGTCGACTTCCACGGTTTGGGCGCCATGGCCGCCATCGTCGGCGGCAACATTCTGATCATCGTGCTCGGGCGCATGTACCGAGACCTCCGCATCGGCAGGAAGCCCGGGAAGGCCATGGTCATGCTCGGCGCCTTCGGACTCGTCTCCACGGCGGCTTTCCTCGCCGTCGCCGGGTCAGGGACCAACGTCTTGGTCGGCCTCGTCGAGCGCTGCGCCGTCTACCCGATCCTCATCGGCCTCATCTCCGCAGGGGTGTCCATCTGTCGCCGCAGCTACCGGGACACTGCCGCGCTCTAGTTCGCGGCCGAGAGGGAAGAGCACCTACCGTGGTCGCCGGCGACCACGGCAACGGGAGTGGACATCATGCTCGACGTACGCCACCTCGATCTCGAAGAGATCGCCGCGGCGCTGCAGGACCAGAGCGCGTACGAGTACCGCTGGCTCATCGATCCGGCCAGCGGGAAGATCGTGATGTGGACGGCTGACGGCGGCATCGACGGGAAGACGCCGATCGACCTCGATGAACTCGATCTGGTTCCGATCGAGGCGTTGCCGCCCTCCGTCTGGCACCGCGACATGGTCGACTTTGCCCAGCGGGTCAGCGACGAGCAGGCGGGCCGCAGGCTCTTACGGGCCGTCCAAGGCAGGGGTGCCTTCCGGCGGTTCAGGGACGAACTGCACGACGAGTATCCGCACCTGCTGACGGTCTGGCATGCCTTCCACCAGGCTCGGGCAACCCGCCGGGCCATTGACTGGCTGCTCGACAGATGCCTGATCGATGACGCTGCCGCGAGCCGCTGTCGGACCGAGCACCCTGACCCGGACGTGCCGTGAGTCGAGCAGTCCGAAGAGGCGGGGGCAGCAGAGCAGGGTGATCGAACCTATTCGACTTCTCGGAGCAGGGCGGTCCGCCATGCAGAGACGCGAGCCCGCATGTCGGCGACCTCATGCGATGCCAGACCGTAGTCGGTGAAGTCTTCGTCGTCGAAGCGGTCGACGTGGCGAAGCATTGCGGCGAACATGCTCCGGTCGAATCCGTCGTCGGCGGCGTGCGCGAGGTCGCAGAGCTGGTCGAGGGTGTACCGGCCGCTGATGGCGGCATCGATGTCGAGGAAGTCGCGGGCGGCTGAGTCGCAGGTCGATGTCGGCGCGGCGACGCCTGGCGCGGCGGGCGCCTGCTCGTGCTAACCTACCAATCGCTTGGTTGGTTGATACGGACGTCATGCCGGCTCCCAGACGCACGCCGGGGGAGCCGCCTCACTACGCAAGGAGACCTCGCGATGGAGGTACTCGTGGTCGGTGGAACCGGCATGATCGGGGTCCACACCGCCCTTCACCTGCGCGACCGGGGAGACAACGTCACCGTCGCCGCCCGAGGGACGGTCGACGCGGACTCACCCGTCGCCGGCCTGCCCGTCCTCCGCGGGGACTACACCCGCCAGACCTTCACCCGCCAGGACCTGGCCCCCTTCGACGCGGTCGTCTTCGCGGCCGGGCAGGACGTGCGTCACCTGCCCCGGGACGCGGACGAGGCCACGTTCTGGAAGGAGACCCAGAGCGCGGGGGTGCCGGCCTTCGCCGCCCTCGCCAAGAGCGCGGGCGTCTCCCGCTTCGTCCAGGTCGGCAGCTACTACCACCACCTGCGACCCGACCTGGCCGAGTCCAGCGCCTACGTCGCCGCCCGCCGCGACGCCGACGAGGGCGCCCGGGCGCTGGCTGACGACTCCTTCACGGTCTGCACCCTCAACCCGCCCTCGATCATCGGTGCCATCCCCGGCGTCACGGCAAAGCGCTACCGCCGCATGGTGTCCTGGGCGGCCGGCAACGAGCCGCAGATCCCCGACCACGCGCCGGCCGGCGGCACGAACTACATGTCGGCCCGGTCCCTGGCCGAGGCGATCGGCGGCGCGCTCGACCGTGGCGCGGCGGGCGCGGCCTACCTCGTCGGTGACGCCAACCTGACGTTCACGCAGTTCTTCCAGCTGCTGGTCGACGCGGCCGGGGGCAACCGCACCATCGCCGAGCGCGACGAGCCGCACCCCTTCATGCCCGACTCGATGATCGTCCAGGGTCGCGGAAACGTCCTCGCCTATGAGCCGGATCCGGCCGAGACCGCGCTGCTCGGCTACACCCGCGGCGACTGCGAGCGCGCCGTCGCCGAGCTCGTCCAGGTCGTGCGCGCGGCGACCGCTCGCGCGGCGTGACCGGCCTCGGCGCGGCCGACCTCACCGCGCTGCGCGCGCTCTCCGAGACGTACGCCGCAGCGGCCGACGACCGCGACGCGGCAGCGATCGGCGCGCTGTTCGTCCCGGACGGCGTCCTGGTGGTTCCCGAGCCGCCGGCGCACCTCGGCCCGCACGTGCCCCACGTCGGCCGCGCCGCTGTCGTGGCCGCGTTAGGGGCGCTCGCCGGCACCCTGGCGACGACTCACGTCGTGGCCGGGGCGCGCTACCTGCCGACGTCGACCGGGGCCCGTGGCCGGGTTCGCGGCACGGCCCACCACCTGCTTCCCGGTCGCGACGGGCCCTCGGACGTGGTCTGGTTCCTGCACTACGACGACGAGTACGCGCGTACCGGCGAAGGTTGGGCGTTCACCCGCCGCGCGGTGACCGTCAACTGGATCGAACGCCACCGCGTCTCCGTGACCCGGTCCGACGAGGAAGGAACCGGCAGATGAGCGCCACCCGCAGGCTCGAGGGCCGGATCGCTGTCGTCACCGGCGGCGCCCTCGGCATCGGCGGCGGCATCTCCCGCCGTCTCGCCGCCGCTGGCGCCCACGTCGTCCTCGTCGACATCGACGGGGAGGCCGCCGCCGGCACCGCCGCCGACATCCGGAGTGCCGGCGGCGAGGTCGAGGTCGTCCTCGCCGACGTACGCACCGCCGACGGTGTCGCCGACGCGGTCGCCGCCGCGGCGGCCGTCGACTCGGGGCGGGTCGACGTGCTCGTCAACAACGTCGGCGACTTCCGCCCGGCCGCCAAGACCTTCCTGCACTCGACCCCGCAGCAGTGGCAGGCGCTCTACGAGATCAACCTGTGGCACGTGCTCGCGATGACGCATGCGCTGCTGCCCGGCATGGTCGATCGGGGCCGTGGCGCCATCGTCAACAACTCGACAGTCGAGGCCTTCCGGGGCATCCCTGCGTGCGCCCCGTACTCCGCCTACAACGCCGGGGTCAGCGCCTTCACCAGGAGCCTCGCCGTCGAGGTCGCCGGTCACGGGGTACGGGTCAACGCCATCGCGCCCGACCTCGCCGACACGCCCCAGACACCGGCCGCGGCGATGCTGCGCGGACGCGACCCGGAGCTGATTCGTACGTGGATCCCCGTCGGCCGCTTCGGCGAGCCCGACGACTACGCGGCTGTGGTCGAGTTCCTCGCCAGCGACGACGCCCGCTTCGTCACCGGGCACACGATCCCCGTCGACGGAGGCACCCTTGCCGCCTCGGGCTGGTACGCGCGTGCCGACCGCAAGGGCTGGTCGAACATGCCGAACGAGGCATGACCGTGGACGCCGGGGCTCGTCGACGGGTCCCGGCGTCCACGGCAGTGCTCAGTCGCGGCGGTCGAGACCGAAGAGCTCCGCTGCCGCGGCGAGCTGGTCGAGGTACTCGGCCAGGTCACGGTGCCGGACGACGAGGTTGACCACGGTGGCGCCCGCCTCGCCGATCCGGCCGGCGAGGTCCAGCGCGG
>NZ_JAGPXV010000387.1:0-5671 GCF_018070405.1 Micromonospora sp. D75 | reverse complement strand
CCATGGCCGGCGCGCTGCGGGGCGCGGCGACAGTGCGCGCGTACCGGACCGAGGACGCGCACGTCGCGGCGATCGCCGAGCGTTCCGGCGTGGCGCGCGACCTGTCGCTGGAGATCTTCAACCTGCACACCCGCTTCGGGCTGCGGATCAACAGGTCGGAGTTCCTCGGCCTGGCCGCGGTGCTCGTCGCCGGGTTCTTCCTGGTCCGCGCCGACCTGGTCACGGTGGGCGCGGCGACCACCGCCGCGCTCTACTTCCATCGGCTGTTCAACCCGATCGGCCTGCTGCTGATGGAGTCCGACTCGGTGCTGCAGGCCGGCGCGAGCCTCGCCCGGCTGGTCGGCGTGGCCACGCTGCCCGACACCGCCCCGTCCGCGCCGTCGGCGGCCGGGCGGCGCGGCCCGGCGGCGCTGGACGTCACGGTCCGCCGGCACCGCTACGACGACGACGGCCCCCTGGTCCTGGCCGACGTCGAGCTGCGCCTGGCCCCGGGTGAGCGGGTCGCGCTCGTGGGCGCCAGCGGCGCGGGCAAGAGCACGCTCGCCGGCATCGCCGCCGGGATCATCGCGCCCACCGACGGGTCGGTACGCCTGGGCGGCGTGCCGCTGACCGAGCGGGGCGAGCACGCCGTGCGGCGCGACGTCGCGTTGGTCAGCCAGGAGGTGCACGTCTTCGCCGGGCCGCTCGCCGAGGACCTGCGCCTGGCCGCCCCGGACGCCACCGACGCCGAACTGCTCGACGCGCTGGACCGGGTCGGCGCCACCACCTGGCTGCGCGCGCTGCCGGACGGGCTGGCCACGGCGGTCGGCGAGGGCGGCCACCGGCTCACCGCCGCGCAGGCCCAGCAGGTCGCCCTGGCCCGGCTGGTGCTGGCCGCGCCCGCCGTCGCCGTGCTGGACGAGGCGACCGCCGAGGCCGGCAGCGCCGGAGCGCGTGACCTGGACCGGGCGGCGCTGGCCGCCACCGAGGGACGGACCACGCTGATCGTGGCGCACCGGCTCAGCCAGGCGGTCGCCGCCGACCGGATCGTCCTGCTCGACCACGGGCGGATCGTGGAGCAGGGCACGCACTCGGAACTGCTCGCCGCCGACGGCCGGTACGGGCGTCTGTGGCGCTCCTGGAGCGTCCCGGTATGACCGCGCACCGCCCATCGACCCAGGTGAGGGGAACATGACCGACGCGCCGGCCCGCTTCGTGCTCTTCCCGGGGCGGCACCACCTGCTGACCCGGTTCCAGGCCGACTACCTGTGCCGGCTGGCCGGGGACGAGGCCACAGTGGTCTGGGCGGTGACGTCGGCCAACCACGAGAACACCAGACGCAACCCGGTGCCGTACCACCGGCGGGAAGCCGCGATCGAGCGGTTCAGCGTGCTGAGCGGGCTGCGCTCGGTGGTGGTGCCGATCTTCGACACCGCGTACACCGACGCGTTCGCCGAGGTGACGCTGAAATCCATCGCGGTGGCCACCGGGCTCGAACTCACCCCCGCCGACACGTTGCTGGCCTGCTCCACGCCGGAGGTCGCGAAACTGTACGAGCGGCTCGGCTTCCGGATCGCGCCGGTCGAGGCGGACCCGGACCTGCCCGAGCCGCCCGAACGGCCGTGGGACGTGCTGCTGCGCCTGGCCGCCGGGGACGAGACCTGGCGCGCGCTCACCCACCCGGCCACCATCGACGTGTTCGAGCGCTACCGCCTGGTCGAGTCGATCCGGTCGGTGGTGAACGACCCGCTCGTCGGCGACGAGGGCGGCCTCACGGTGACCCGGGACTACCGCACCTACGTGGAGGCGTTCGCCACTGCCGCGCAGCGCAAGTGGGACTCGGTGCGCGGGTACGTGCAGCCCGGCCGCATCGTGGACATCGGCTGCGGCGCGGGCGCGGTCCTGGAGCTGGCCGACCGGGAGGCCGCGCTGCGCGAGAGCGACCTGATCGGCGTGGAGGTCGCCCGCCACCTCTACCAGGAGTGCCTGCACAAGAAGGCGCAGGGCGTGTTCCGCAACGCCAACGTCTACTTCTTCCACCGCAACGTCCTCGGCGGCGCGGTGTTCAAGGACCGCTCGGTCGACACCACGCTCACGTTCGCGCTGACCCATGAGATCTGGTCGTACGGGCGGCAGCGGGAGTCGCTGCTGCAGTTCGCCCGCCGCATCCACGACCACACGGTGCCCGGCGGCGTCTGGATCAACAGCGACGTGTGCGGTCCGGACGACCCCCGGCGGCAGGTGGTCCTGCGACTGTCCACCGACGACGGCGACAACCCGGCCGCGCCCCGCACCGACCTGGCCGAGCTGACCTCGGCGGAGGTCCGGCGCCACGTCGGCGGGCTGTCGACGCGGGCGCGGCTGGACCAGTTCGCCGTCGACTTCGCGTTCGACTTCGCCTACGAGCCGCTCCCGGACGGCGCGGTACGCCTGGAGCTGGGCGCCGCGATGGACTACCTGACCCGCAAGGACTACACGGACAACTGGCTGTCGGAGACGAAGGAGCAGTTCTGCGGGCTGAGCTTCGCCGACTGGACGGCCCTGCTCACCGAGGCGGGGTTCGAGATCGGCCCGGCGTCGGCGCCGGTGCGCAACGAGTGGGTGATCGACAACCGGATCGCACCAGTCGCGTCCCTCACCGACCTCGACGGCCGGCCGCTCGACTGGCCGACCACCCACGTCCTCACCGTCGCCCACCGCCCCCGCAACCAGTGAGACCGACGGCGCCCGCCGAGGCGGCGGGCGCCGTCGCCGCTCACCGGCTCAGCGCGATCCGGATCGCCAGGACGATCAGGATGAGCCCGGTCAGCCGTTCGATCACCAGCAGCACCGACGGCCGGGTCAGCCAGGGCTGCAGCCTGTCGATGAGCATGATGTAGCAGGCCCACCAGAGCACGGCGAGGCCGATGAACGTGGCGGCGAGCACCGCCGTACGGGCCGCCGCCCCGTCGCCGGGCCTGACGAACTGCGGCACGAACGAGACGTAGAAGACGACCACCTTGACGTTCAACAGCTGGCTGGTGACGCCCATGACGAACGAGCGGCGGGCCACGTGCGGCTCGTCGGCGGCCGGGGCCTCCGGCACCGGCGCGGGGCCGGTGTCCGGGTCCGGCCCGGCGCCGCCCGCGCCGACCGGGACCGGCTGCGCCGCCGGGACCGCCCGGCGCGGCCGGGTCGCCCAGAGGATCGTGCCGCCCAGGTAGAGCAGGTACAGCGCGCCGGCGACGCGCAGCACCGTGTAGAGCGTCGGCGAGGAGACCAGCAGCGCGGACAGGCCGGCGGTGGCGAACGACGCGTGCACCAGCGCGGCGACGAACAGCCCGGCCAGCACCACGAACCCGGCCCGCCGGCCGTACCTGACGGTCTGCCGGGTGACGAGCGCGAAGTCGACGCCCGGCACGATGATGATGAGCAGGCTGGCGGCGACGAAACTGATGATCTGGATGTCAGACACGACGCCGGCTCTCCTGTCCTGCGGCGAGCGCCGGCGCCGCCTCCTCGATGACGGAGACGCCGCTGTCCTGGCGTGGCCCGTGCCGGCGCCACTGTTCCCGCAGCCGGATCCGGCCGTCCGGCAGCCGCTCGGGCCGGGACTCGCACTCGCCGACCACTATGGTGCCGTCGGTGAGCACCTCCAGGTAGGCGAAGCGCACCACGCCCTGGGCGTCGCAGGTTCCCGCGAGCCGGCCGTGCCGGACCGGGCCACCGGTGATCTCCGCCCAGACCAGGTCGCCGCGCTGGTGGTAGTGCCCCCGCAGCGGCTCGGCGTCACCGGCGTGGTCGACGGAGACGAAGACGCGGCCGTCGTAGTCGAATGTCGTCATCGCGCTCACGCCCACCGGGTGCTCACGTAGTCGTCACGGAACCGGCAGACCGTGCGGCCGGCGATCGAGTTCAGGATCATCGCGCTGCGGATCGGCAGAATGCTCAGGTTGGAGTCGACGAGCCCCTGCACGTACCGCCCCCGGTTCAGCACGAAGATCTTGTGGTCGTCGGCGTGCTTCCACCGGATCGAGTAGTCCGACTCGATCACCGGTTCGCCGCGCTCGTCCACGTCGATCAGCGCGGACAGTTCCGGATCGAAGGGGAGCGGGGCGAGCCGCCGGCCCGCCGCGACGATCACGTTCACCGCCCGGTGCCGTTCCTCGCCACTGCCGGCGGTGAGGCACTCCAGCTCCACCTCCCCGTCGAGCTGCCGGGCGCCGGTCACGGTACGGCTCGGCATGATCGTGACCGGGAACCGGCCGGTCCGCAGCCGCTCCTCGTAGTTGTGCTGGTAGACGCCGCGCAGCGTGCCGGGGGAGATGCCGTCGCTGGTCAGGATCTGCCCGGAGACGAGCCGTTCCCGCACGTCCCGGGACAGGTTGAGGAACGCCTCCTGGTAGGCGGGCCGGTACAGGTCGTTCGCCGAGGGAGAGTCCTCCAGCGGCGCGAACCAGGACCGCCGGCCGATCCACTTGATGTCGCGGCAGCCGCGGGCGAGCAGCGCCGCGACGCACTCCGCGCTGGTCTGGCCGCTGCCGATCACGACCCACGGCACGTCCGGCTCGTCGGGCACGCCGGCCAGGCGCCGGTTCAGCTCGTCGGCGACGAACAGGTGCCGGGGATCGAGGGCGTCCAGGAAGTCCGGTACGAAGGGGACGGTCCCGCTGCCGAGCACCAGGTGCTGGGAGCGGGCGACCTCGACGCCGCCGCTGCGGGTGACTATCGCGCCGTCGAACTCGACCCGGTCGACGCGGGCGCCGTAGGTGATGCGCGGCAACTGCTCCGCCGCCCACACCAGGTACTGCTGGTACTCGATCCGGGGGATGGTGTCGAAACCGGCGCCCAGCAGGGCGTAGACCCGGCCGGTGGTGACCTGGTAGTTGAGGAACGACAGCGGGTGCGTCGGGTCGTAGAGCGAGACCAGGTCCTTGACCCAGCCGGTCTGCATGCGCACGCCGCTGTGCAGCATCCCGTCGTGCCAACCCGGCTGGTCCCGCGCCTCGAACAGCGCGATGTCGTGCGGCGCGAGCGCGTCGTACATCGCGGCGAGGCTCAGGTTCGCCGGCCCCGCGCCAATTCCCACTGTGTGATAGGTCTGCGTCATCAGTCTGCCTCTGTGTCTAGCCGTGCGGGACACGGATCGCGGATCGGGAGTTCAGCAGGGCGGTGGCGGCGAGCCGGCTGGCGGCCAGGACGGTCTTGGCGGCGCCGCCGCTGCCGCCGGTGAAGGTGTGCACGGCGCCGGCCACTGCGCGCAGGGCCAGGCCGGGCGGGTCGCTGTAGCAGTCGACGGCGCTGACCGGCGGGCCGTCCGGGCGCGGGTCCAGGCCGGGCAGCCGCCGCGCGGCGACCGCCCGCACCCGAGCCGCCAGGCCGGAGTCCGGCGCGGGCGCGGGCGGGTCGACGTCCCAGCGGTCGCTGGGCAGCCCGAGAAGGACACGCCCCGGACCGGCGGGCCGCCCGTACAGGCCGCTCGTCTCGTCGACGAAACACGGCAGGTCGGCCCGGCCGGTGCGGTGGTGGGCGTACTGGATGTGCTTGGTGCGCAGCGTGCTCGGCAGCCCGGCGGCGCGCAGCAGGCCCGGCGTCCAGGCTCCGGCCGCCACCACGACGAGGTCGCCGGTGAGCCGGCGGCCGTCGCGCAGGTCGACCGCGCCGTCGCCGAGGCGGGCCACCGGCGTGGTCTCGGTCCGGTCCAGGCCCCGCA
>NZ_JAGPXV010000386.1:0-5684 GCF_018070405.1 Micromonospora sp. D75 | reverse complement strand
GGTTCGGGCTGGTCGGACGGATGGCCCGGGACGCCCGCGAGCCGCGTGCCGGGCGGCGCTGGCCGCGTCCGCGCTGACGCCTTGACTGTGGGCCGGCGCAAGTTCTCCTTAAAGGTGGTTTAACGACGGCCGGGAAACCGCCGTGAACTGCCAGGATTACCGACAGAACCCATCAGTTCCGTCGGCCGGGACGCCCCGTAACACCTTTCGGCCGACGGATCGGTGCGCGCGGCGGGAGTTCGGTCCCCCCACACCTCGCTCCCGTCGCGCGCTCTCCCGTCGTTCCGGGCGAGGTGACCGTCATGACGCCGACCGTCGGCCGTCTGCTCCGCTGGGCCGCCGTGATCGGCCTGGGCATCGCCCTCACGCTCGCCTTCTGGCAGGACCCGGTGCTCGCCCACGGCCCGGTCCGGCCGGCGGCTGTCGCGTCAGGTCCGGCCGCCGCGCTGTCCGCGCTGGCCCTGGCCGGGGTGATGCTGACCGCGCGGCGCCGGCCGCCCCGGGGCTCCCGGCGGCCGACGCCGGTACGGCCGCTCAGCGTGCCGCGCTCACCCGGTACGCGTCGATCTCGGCGCTGATCCGGGCCTGCTCGGCCGGGGGCAGGAACGCAGCGGCCACCGCGTCGCGGGCCAGCGCGGCGACGCCGTCCGGGCCGAGTCGCAGCAGCCGGGCGGCCACCGCGTACTCGTCGTTGAGCGTGGTGCCGAACATCGGCGGGTCGTCGGAGTTGATGCTGACCGGCACGCCGGCCTCGACGATCCGGGGCAGCGGGTGCGCGTCGATGCTCGGCACGGCCCGGGTGCGCACGTTGGAGGTCGGGGAGATCTCCAGCGGGATCCGCCGCTCGGCCAGGTAGGTCAGCAGCGCCGGGTCCTGCACGGCGGAGATGCCGTGGCCGATCCGCTCGGCGCCCAGTTCGCGCAGCGCGTCCCAGATCGTCTCCGGGCCGGTGGTCTCGCCGGCGTGCGGCACCGAGCGCAGCCCGGCCGCCCGCGCCTGGTCGAAGTACGGCTTGAACTGCGGCCGGGGCACGCCGATCTCGGGGCCGCCGAGGCCGAAGCTGATCAGCCCGTCGGGTCGTTCGTCGAGCGCGATCCGCAGCGTCTGCTCGGCGGCGGGCAGGCCGGCCTCGCCGGGGATGTCGAAGCACCAGCGCAGCGCGATGCCGAAGTCGGCCTCGGCGCGTTTGCGGGCGTCCTCGATGGCCTCGCAGAACGCCGGCGCCGGGATGCCCCGGTTCACGTGCGAGTACGGCGTGACGGTCAGCTCGGCGTACCGGACCTGCTGGCGGGCCAGTTCCCGGGCGACCTCGTGGGTGAGCAGCCAGACGTCGTCGGCGTCGCGGATGAGGTCCACCACGCTGAGGTAGACCTCGATGAAGTGGGCGAAGTCGCGGAACGCGAAGTAGTCGGCGAGCGCCTCCGGGTCGGCCGGCACCGGGCTGCGCCCCTCGTGCCGGGCGGCCAGCTCGGCGACGATCCGGGGCGAGGCGGAGCCGACGTGGTGCACGTGCAGCTCCACCTTTGGTAGTCCGGCGATGAAGGTGGGCAGGTCGGTCACGAGTTCTCCTCTGCGCGGGCGCCGGTGCGGGCCACCATGAAGATCCGGCGGAACGGGAAGTACACCTGACCCTGCCGCACCGGGTACGCCTGCGCGAGCCGTACCCCCAGCTCGGCGCGGAAGGCGGCCCAGCCGGCGGCGTCCAGCGCGGCGCGGACCGGGCGCAGCGCGGTGCCCTCCATCCAGGCCAGCACCGGGTGGTCGGCGCCGGTGGCGGGCAGCAGATGCACGTACGTAGTCTCCCAGGCGTCGACCGCGCAGCCCACGCCGGTCAGCAGCGTGGCGTAGCCGACGGGTTCGTCGACCGGCGCCTCGCGCAGCTTGCCGGCGACCGCGTCGCGCCACGGTTCCCGCGCGGCGACGGAGCGCAGCAGCCGGTGCGACGGCGCGTCGAAGTTGCCCGGCACCTGGAACGCCATCCAGGCGCCCGCCGGCAGTGCGTGCGCCCAGCGGCGGAGCAGGTCGCGGTGCTCCGGCACCCACTGGAGCACGGCGTTGCCGACCAGCACGTCGACGTCGGGCTCGGGCCGCCAGTCGCGGACGTCGCCGACGGCGTAGCCGACCGGTCCGCTCTCGGCGCTCGCCCGGGCGATCATCTCCGGGGAGGAGTCCAGGCCGGTGACGCGGCTGCCGGGCCAGCGGCCGGCGAGCGTGGCGGTGAGCGTGCCGGGGCCGCAGCCGAGGTCGACCACGGCACGCGGGTACTCGGCGCCGACGCGGGCCAGCAGGTCGTGGAACGGCCGGGAGCGCTCGTCGCCGTAGCGCAGGTAGGTGCGCGGATCCCACATGACAGCCTCCAAACCGTACGTACGTCTTGTTAGACCGTACGGCCCGCCGCGCGCCACGGCAAGCGGCTCACTAGGCTCGGCCGGGTGGAACAGCGCAGCTTCGACCGGCTCGGCCGGCACGTCGGCATCATCGGACTCGGCGCGTGGCAGCTCGGCGCGGACTGGGGCGAGGTCAGCGAGGACGCGGCGCTCGCCGTGCTCGCCGCGGCCGTCGACGCGGGCGTCACCTTCCTGGACACCGCCGACGTCTACGGCGACGGCCGCAGCGAGGCGCTGATCGGCCGGTTCCTGCGCTCCCGCCCCGGACACGGGCTCACCGTGGCCACCAAGATGGGCCGACGGGTGGAGCAGACGCCGGAGGCGTACACACTCGACAACTTCCGGGCCTGGACCGACAGATCCCGCGCCAACCTCGGCGTCGACACGCTCGACCTGGTGCAGTTGCACTGCCCGCCCACCGCCGTCTTCGCCGACGACCGGGTCTTCGACGCCCTCGACACGCTCGTCGCCGAGGAGCGCGTGGCCGGGTACGGCGTCAGCGTGGAGACCTGCGACCAGGCGCTCACCGCCATCGCCCGGCCCGGGGTGGCGAGCGTGCAGATCATCCTCAACGCGGTCCGGCACAAGCCGCTGGAGCAGGTGCTGCCCGCCGCCGCTGCCGCCGGGGTCGGGATCATCGCCCGGGTGCCGCTGGCCAGCGGCCTGCTCTCCGGCCGCTACGACGAGAACACCACGTTCCCGGCGGACGACCACCGCACGTTCAACCGGCACGGTGAGTCGTTCGACGTCGGCGAGACGTTCTCCGGCGTCGACTACGACCTGGGCCTGGCCGCGGTGCGCCGGCTCGCCCCGCTGGTCGGCGACGACCGCACGATGGCGCAGTTCGCGCTGCGCTGGATCCTCGACCAGCCGGGCGTGACGGTGGTGATCCCCGGCGCCCGCTCCCCCGAGCAGGCGCGGCGCAACGCGGAGGCAGCCGGCCAGCCGGCACTGACCGACGTGGAACTGGCCGCGGTGCGGGCCGCCTACGACGAGCTGATCCGCCCGCAGGTGCACGACCGGTGGTGAGCCGGCCGGTCGGCGCGGCGTCGCCGGCCGCCCGCGCCGCCGGGCATGCTGGAGCGGAACTGTCGTCGTCGGAGGGGGAACGATGAGGGGCTGGTTCCGGCTCACAGTGGGGCTGCTCGCCGTGGTGCTGGGTGCGCTGTGGACGGTGCTCGGGCTCGGGTATGTCGAGGGCAGCGCGCTGAGCGACGAGCGGCTCTGGGCGTACGTGGGCGCGGTGCTGATCCTGATCGGACTCGTCGGGCTGTGGTGGGGCATGCGTGCCCGCCGCTGAGGCGCCGGGCAAGGCGAAGCCCCGCCTCCCGTACGGGATGCGGGGCTTCCGGCACCGGCCGGCGCGGCCGGTGCGGTCAGCTCAGATGGGGCGGACCTGCTCGGCCTGCGGACCCTTCTGACCCTGGGCGATCTCGAACTCCACCCGCTGGTTCTCCTCCAGCGTGCGGTAGCCGCTGGTCTGGATGGCCGAGAAGTGGACGAACACGTCAGCACCCCCGCCGTCGACGGTGATGAAGCCGAAGCCCTTGTCAGCGTTGAACCACTTCACGGTTCCCTGCGCCATGTGTATCTCCTTCTAAAACTGGCGGCCGAGCACGCCGTGCGGCCGATTGGCCGT
Organism: Micromonospora sp. D75; assembly: GCF_018070405.1. Taxonomy (NCBI): domain Bacteria; kingdom Bacillati; phylum Actinomycetota; class Actinomycetes; order Micromonosporales; family Micromonosporaceae; genus Micromonospora; species Micromonospora sp. D75. The sequence continues at coordinate 1,658 of NZ_JAGPXV010000386.1, read as the reverse complement.
TTTCGAGCAGCGGCGCCTGAGGCGGCCCCCAGTACCGGAGACTTCTCTCAACCCACGCGTCTCTCAACAGCGTGAGACAGCAAACCACGTACGCAAAAACTTCGCACAGCCTAGCGGACGAAATTCTCCGACATGTGACCTGAAGGTCGCGCCGACGCCGCTGCGCGGCCCCGCCGGAGCCATGCGAAAGGCCCCTTTCCCGCGCTCGGGAAAGGGGCCTTTCCGGCCTTTCGTCAGTCCGGCCAGCGACCGGTCAACCGGCGCACGCCCACCGCTCCACCTCGGTAGACGGCGGCCCGCACCACCGAGAAGATGGCGCCCTGCAGCGCTGCGGCGGCGAGCACCTCGCCCCAGCGGCGGTCCTCGTCGGTGGCGCTCGGCGCCTCGCCGTCGCCCGCTGTCAACTTCCAGACCTGGCGGAAGATCACGCCGGCGACGGTACCGGCGGCCAGGCCGAGCAGCACCCCCACCGGTTTGTACGCCGCTTTGCCGATCTTCCCGCTCACCTGCGCCTCCCTCGGACGATCGCCAGCACCACCACCGTCACCAGGGCCCCGGCCGCGACGGCCGCCCACGGCAACGGGTTGCGCCCGACCGCCTCACCCTTCTCGTACGCCTGTGCCCGGACCAGCCGGGCCCGCTCCGCCGCCCGCCCGCGCACCCGGGCCGCGGTCAGCGACGCCTGCTCGCGCATCCGCGCCTTCGCCGCCTCGGCGGAGTGCCGCACCAGCGCCTTCGGGTCGGCCCTGGCCGCGAGCAGCTCCATCGTCTCACCGAGTTCCACCCGGGTCCGGCGGATCTCCTCCCGGAGCGCCGCCACGTCCCCGGTTCCGTTGCCGGTCATGCCCGTCTCCCGTCCTTCACCGCGGCGGTGACCGTGTCGACGTCCGCCCGCACGCTACGGACGGCCGCCTCGGGCACCGGCGGGACGGCACGGCTGACCTGCTTCTTGCCCACGAGCGCCAGGATCCCGGCGAGCAGGAACAACGCCACCGCCACGATCAGGGCCGCCAGCCACGCCGGCATGACCAGCGCCAGCAGCAGGATCACGGTGGCGACCAGGGCGCCGGCGCCGTAGAGCGCCATCACCCCGCCGCCGCCGAACAGACCGATCCCGATCCCGGCGTGCTTGCCCTTCTGGGTCAGTTCCGCCCGGGCCAGCGCCAGCTCGTCCCGTACCAGACGGGTGACCTGCTCGGTGGCGCGCTGGACCAGTTCCGCGGTGGACGGCTCGTTCCCGGTCCGGGACGTGCTGCGACTCGCGACGTCAGCCATGCTGTCCTCCTTTCGTCATCACCGCGCTGTATGCCCGGAGTCGCCGCCCGTCAATCCTGCGCGGCGCGGCCGGTCCGCCCGGCCGCGCGCCGCCGGAACCCGGCGCCGTGAGCGCCGGGTCCGGGGCGTGCGCACCACGTCCCCCGCAACCGTCCGGCCAAACCCGTCCGGCCGGAAAGCCGCCCGAACGCGGGAACCCCCGGCGCCGTGGGCAGCCGGGGTCCCCGATCGGGGGTACGGGGTCAGCGACGCGCCTCGGCGTGGTCCTCGCGGCCCACGAACACCTCGCTGCGCGCCTCGCCGTCGTCGCTGCCGCCGAAGACCCGCGCGTCGTCGGGCGCCTCGGTGCCGGCCGGGCGGCGGACCGGGCGGCGCGGCTGCGC
>NZ_JAGPXV010000385.1:0-5685 GCF_018070405.1 Micromonospora sp. D75 | reverse complement strand
CCCCACCCCAGGTCGGAGAGGCGTCCCACGGCCCGGCCGGGCAGCGCCTGCTCCGCCGGGGGGATGCGGCCCTTCAGGGGTACGCGGACCGCCTCCAACCCGGTCGGCCAGAGCTTCTTCGGCGGGATCGCGACGCCGGGGCGCCCGAGGAACGTCTGCGCGGCGGTCAGCGCCTCGTCGGAGACGGCTGCCTCGAACAGCGGGCCGGCGCAGTTGTCGCACCGCCCGCAGTCGGCCGCCCCGGTGTCGTCCAGCCCTTCCCGCAGGTAGCGCATCCGGCAGCCGGACGTCGAGGCGTACTCCCGCATGGCCCGCTGCTCGGCAGCGCGCGCGTCGGCGACGCGCCGCAACCGGGCCTCGTCGTAGACCCACGGCTCGCCGGTGGCGAGCCAGCCGCCGCGCACCCGGCGGACCGCGCCGTCCACGTCGAGCACCTTGAGCATCAGCTCCAGCCGGGCCCGGCGCAGGTCGACCACCGGTTCGAGGGCCTGGGTGGAGATCGGCCGCTCGGTGTCCAGCGCGGCGAGCACGGCGCGGACCTGTTCCTCGGGCGGGAAGGCGAGCGAGGCGAAGTACCGCCAGATGGCCGCGTCCTCCACGCCGGGCAGGAGCAGCACCTCGGCGTGCTCGACGGCCCGGCCGGCGCGGCCGACCTGCTGGTAGTAGGCGATCGGCGACGGCGGCGCGCCCAGGTGCACCACGAAGCCGAGGTCGGGCTTGTCGAAGCCCATGCCGAGCGCGCTGGTGGCGACCAGCGCCTTGATCTTGTTGTCCAGCAGGTCCTGTTCGGCGGCCCGCCGGTCGGCGTCCTCGGCCTGCCCGGTGTAGGAGGCGACCGACCAGCCCCGGCCACGCAGGAAGTCGGCCGTCTCGGTGGCCGCCGCGACAGTGAGCGTGTAAATGATCCCCGAGCCGGGGAGCCGGTCCAGGTGGTCGGCCAGCCAGGCCAGGCGGTGGGCCGGGCTCGGCAGATCGAGTACGCCCAGGCGCAGCGACTCCCGGTCGAGCGTGCCCCGCAGCACCAGCGCGTCACCGAGTTGCTCGGCCACGTCCTGCGTGACCCGGGCGTTGGCGGTGGCGGTGGTGGCCAGCACCGGCGTGCGCTCGGGCAGGTTGGCCAGGAACGTGCGCAGCCGCCGGTAGTCGGGGCGGAAGTCGTGCCCCCAGTCGGAGACGCAGTGCGCCTCGTCCACCACCAGCAGCCCGGTGGTGGCGGCGAGCTTCGGCAGTACGCCGTCGCGGAAGTCCGGGTTGTTCAGCCGCTCCGGGCTGATCAGCAGCACGTCGACCGCCCCGGCGTGGATCTCGGCGGTGATCTCGTCCCACTCGTCCAGGTTCGCCGAGTTGATGGTGCGGGCCCGGATGCCGGCGCGGGCGGCCGACTCGACCTGGTTGCGCATCAGCGCCAGCAGCGGCGAGACGATCACCGTCGGCCCGTGCCGGTTGCCCTCGCGCAGCAGCGCGGTCGCCACGAAGTAGACGGCCGACTTGCCCCAGCCGGTGCGCTGCACGCAGAGCACCCGCCGCCGGTCGACCACCAGGGCCTCGATGGCCCGCCACTGGTCCTCGCGCAGCCGGGCGTGGTCACCCGCCAGCCGCCGCAGCACCGCTTCGGCGCGTTCCCGTACGGCCGTCCGATCCTGGCTCATCCGGCATTTCTACCAGGGGTGGCGGGGGCCGCCGTCCCTTCCGCGTGTCAGCGGCCGAGTACGGAACCGCCGTTGACGCCGAGCACCTGCCCGGTGACGTACCCGGCGGACGGGCCGACCAGGTAGCTGACCGCCGCCGCGATGTCGTCCGGCACACCGGCTCGGCCGACGAGCGTGGCGGCGACGCGCTTGGCGTGCCCCTCGGGCGTCATCCGGTCGCCGAAGAACTCGGTCTCGGCCACGTAGCCAGGGCTGACCACGTTCACGGTGATCTGGTCCGGGCCGAGTTGGGCGGCCAGGTCGTACGCCCAGCCGTGCAGCGCGGCCTTCGCGGCCGAGTACGGCCCGCCGCCGCCGCGCTGCGCGGCGATCGAGCTGAGCAGGACAACCCGGCCGCCGGGGCGGCGCAGGGCGGGCAGCAGCGCCTCGGTGAGCAGTACGGCGGTGAGCACGTTGGCGTCCAGGTTGGCCCGCCACCAGTCCGCCACCCCGCCGAGCGAATCGGTGGACCCGCCCAGGAATCCACCGGCGTTGTTGACGACGGCGTCCACGGCGCGCTCACCCACGGCGTCCACGACCGCGCCGACCTGCCCCGGATCGGTCAGGTCGGCGACGACGGCCGTGACCGCCCCGTCCCGCCCGCTCTCGTCAGAGATCCGCCGCGCGGCGGCGTCGAGCACGTCCCCCCGCCGCCCCACCACGAGAACGTCGAACCCGTCCCCGACGAGCCCCCGTGCCACGGCAGCCCCGATCCCGGTCCCACCCCCACTGACCACAGCCAGCCGCCGCTCCCCCATGACCGCTCCCCTTCCCCGCTCCCCGCTCTCCCCGTTGATCAAGGAGTTTGCGTCATCCTAACCGCGAAATCAGGACACAAACTCCTTGATCAACGGGGTGGAGGGAGGGGGCCGGAGGTCAGCGGGGGCGGTGGAGGGCCTTCAGGAGGGGGGTCACGCGGGAGCGCAGGCTGGCCAGGCCGCCGGGGAAGAAGTAGACGGCCAGGATGAACACCGTGCCCAGGACGAACAACGGCTGGCTCAGCGGGTGACTGAGGAACGCGGGCAGGCTGTTCACCGCGTCGCTGCTGCCGAACGCGGTGAGCCGGTGGTCCAGGTACATGTACAGGACGCCGCCCAGCACCGGCCCCCACCGCGTACCGGGGCCGCCGAGCACCACCATGACCAGCAGCGACAGCGTCAGCTCCGACGAGGTGATGTGCGGGCTGGCACCGCCGACGATCAGCACGTAGACCACCCCACCGGCCGACGCGAGCCCACCGGCGAGCGTGAACGCGACCAGCTTGAACCGGTACGGGTCGAGCCCGAGCACGCCGATCCGCCGCTCGTCGTCGCGCAGCCCAGCCAGCACCCGTCCGGTCGGCGAGGCGCTGACCCGGTGCACGACCAGGACCACCATGGCCAGGTACGCCAGCGCCAGCCAGTACAGGTTCACCGTGTTGGTGACGCCCACCAAGGCAGCCGGCAGCCCCGACACGTCCAGCGGCAGGCCCTCCTCGCCGCCGGTGAGGCCACCGAAGTCGCGGGCCACCAGGATCGCCCCGACCTGCGCGAACGCCAGCGTCACCATGGCGAACGCGATGCCGACGGTGCGCAGCGCCACCGCGCCGAGCAGCGCGGCGAGCGTGGTCCCGCCGATCACCGTGAGCACGGCGGCCTGCCACAGCGGCAGCCCGGCCTTGGTGACCAGGATGTCGGTGCCGTACACCCCGGCGGCGAAGTAGAGGGCGTGGCCGAAGGAGAGCATTCCGGTACGCCCGAACAGCAGGTCGTATCCGGCCGCGAGCCCGCCGAACACCAGGCAGATGGCGAGCAGTTGCAGCGTGCCCGGCGAGTTCAGCGGCCCCTCGAAGATCCCGGGCAGGTTCAGCGTCGAGTACGGCAGGATCGCCGCCACCACCAGGGCCACCAACGGCAGGTACGGACGCAGGCCGTGCCAGCGGGAACGCCCGGGGGTCAGTTCGTCGGGCACCTGCGCCGGAGGCGCGTCGACCACCGAGTTGGTCATGCGTGAGCCACCTTTCCGGCCAGGCCCTGCGGACGCAGCAGCAGCACCACGGCGAGCAGACCGACCACGCACAGGTCGCCCAGCCCGGACGTGCCGTAGTAGTTGACGAACTGTTGCAGCAGCCCCACCGCGACTGCCGCGTACGCGGACCCGACCACCGAGCCCATCCCGCCGATCACCACCACGATGAACGCGAAGATCAGCAGTGAGCCGCCCTGCCCCGGCGAGACGGTGCCGAAGTAGACGCCGCCGAGCGCGCCGGCCAGCGCGGCGGCGGCCCCGCCGATCGCGAAGACCAGCGTGAACGCCTTGCGCACGTCGATGCCGAGCGCCGTCACCATCTCCCGGTTCTCCACGCCGGCCCGGATGATCAGGCCGTACCGGGTCCAGCGCAGGAACGCCAGCAACGCGCCGAGCACCACAGCGGCGGCGACGATCAGCAGCAGCCCGGCGTTCGGCACCTGCGCGCCGAGCACCGACGTCACGTTCCGGCTCCACTCCGGGCGCGGGAACGGTCGCGGGTCGGCGCCCCAGGTGGCCTGGAGCAGCGCCACCCCGGCGAGCGACAGGCCGACGGTGACGAGCACCTGCTCGATGGTGCGGGAGTAGAGCGGCCGGATCAGCACCAGCTCCACCAGCACGGCGACGAGCGAACCGGCCAGCACGCCGAAGACGACGGCGAGCACGAAGCCGAACCCGTCCGGTCCGGCGCCGGGCAGGTTGCCCGAGGCCCACCACGTCGCGTACGCGCCCACGCCGAGGAACAGCCCGTGCGCGAAGTTGAGCACGTCGGCGAGGCCGAACACCAGCGACAGGCCGGAGGCGACGAGGAAGTAGAGCGCCGCCAGGCCCAGCCCGGTCAGCGTCAGCAGGACCACGGTGTTCACGCGTGCACCTCCCCGGAGCCAGAACCCACACCGAGCAACGACTTCGTCAACGCGGTCTCCAGCAGCAACTCCTGGGCGTCACCGGTCCAGGCGACCTTGCCGGCGGAGAGCACCACCGCGTCGGTCGCCAGCCGCCGTACCACCGCCAGGTTCTGCTCGACCAGCAGCACCGGCACGGATTCCGCGACCCGTTCCAGCACCTCGGCCACTTCGGTCACCACCTTCGGCGCCAGCCCTTTCGTCGGCTCGTCGACGAGCAGCAGCCGGTTGTCGTTGAGCAGCACCCGGCCGATCGCGAGCATCTGCTGCTGCCCGCCGGACAGCGAGCCGGCCCGTTGCCGTCCGCGCCGCTCCAGCTCCGGGAAGAGCGAGAAGACCTTGTCGTACGCGGGCGCGACACCGCGCCGTTCCGCGAGCCGCAGATTCTCCGCGACGGTGAGCCCGGCGAAGACGCAGCGGTCCTCCGGCACGTAGCCGAGGCCGTCGCGGACCAGCCGGTGGGTGGGGCGGGCGAGCAGGCTGCGCGCCCCCATGCGTACGCTGCCGCGCACCTCGCCGCCGCGCGGCGTCAGCCCGACGATCGCGCGCAGCGTGGTGGTCTTGCCGACGCCGTTGCGCCCGAGCAGCACCGTCACGCCGGTCGGCGCGACCTCGAACGACACGCCCTGGAGGATGTGCAGTCCGGCGATCCGCACGGACAGGTCCGCCACGGACAGGACAGGTTCGGTCATCAGAGCGCCTCCCCCAGGTACGCCTCCTGCACTGTGGCGTTCGCCATCACCGTCTCCGGGGTGTCGCACGCCAGCAGCGCGCCGTGGTGCATCACGGCGATCCGGTCGGCCAGTTCCAGGATCACGTCCATGTGGTGTTCCACCATGAGCACCGCCCGGCCGCTGTCCCCGGTCAGCGACTTGATCACGCTGACCAGCTCGGGCACGTCCTCGGCGCTCACCCCGGCCATCGGCTCGTCCAGCAGCATCACCCGGGGCTCCCCGGCGAGCAGCAGCGCGATCTCCAGCTTGCGCTTCTCGCCGTGGGCCAGGGTGCCGGCGAGCGCCGTACCCCTGTGGTGCAGGCCGACCCGGTCGAGCGCCGCGTCGGCGGCGGCGGCCACCACCCGGTCG
>NZ_JAGPXV010000384.1:0-5689 GCF_018070405.1 Micromonospora sp. D75 | reverse complement strand
GATGCACGCTCACCGCGCTCGTCGTCCAGCCCGACGGCGACCAGGGCTGGCTGGTCCAGCTCGGCGACTCGCGGGCGTACCGGCTGCGCGACGGGCTGCTGGAGCTGGTGACGGTCGACCACACCATGGCCTGGCTGGGTCTGCTGCACGGCTGGTGGCCGCCGGACTCGCCGGAGGCGGCCCGGGCCCGCTACCAGCTGCTGCGCTACGTCGGACACCCCGACCGGCCCGAGCCGGACCTGCTCGCCGTGCCGCTGCGCCGGGGCGACACCTGGCTGCTGTGCACCGACGGGGTCAGCGACCAGCTCGGCTACCACCGGCTGCGCGACCTGCTCGCCGCCCGGCGCGACCCGGCGCGCACCGCCGAGGCCCTGCTCGCCGCCAGCCTCGACGAGGGCGGCGAGGACAACGCCACAGCCGTCGTGCTGCGCGTCCACCCCGCCCTGCCCGCCCCGCGCTGACCGCCGGTTTCCGCCGACCCGGTCCGGCGCACCCGGTCCCGCGACTACGGTGAGTGAAAAGCGGGGTCGGGAGGTGAGCCGGGGTGGCCGCACCCAGCCACGGTTCGGTGGTGGTCGGCGTGGGCCGGTCGGCGGAGGATCTGGCGGTGGTCCGCACCGCCGCCGCCGAGGCCGCCGCCCACCACCGGCCGCTGCATCTGCTGCACGCGTTCAACTGGGCCGCGACGCCCGGGCCCGCCCCGGCGGGCGGTACCCGCACGGACGCGGAGAACCTGCTGGAGACCGCCGGGCAGGCCGCCGCCGAGTGCGCGCCGGAGGTGCCGGTCAGCGGCGAGATCGTCGAGGGCTCACCGGTCGAGGCGTTGTTGCGGGCCGCCGACACCGCGTTCCTGATCGCGCTCGGTGACGGCGGCATGTCGACCCGCCCACACTCGGTACCCACCGACACGCCGGCCGTGGAGGTGGCCGCCCGGGCGGGCTGCCCGGTGCTGGTCGGCCGCGCCGAGCCGGCCCCGCCCGGACCGTTGGTCGTCGGCTTCGACGGGTCGGCCAGCTCCCGCGCCGCACTCGGATACGCCTTCGACTGCGCGGAGAGCCGCGGCGCCCGCCTGCTCGCCGTCCGGGTGATCGAGCCCGGGTGCGGCGACGGCGACGACGGGCTGCTGGAGGAGGCGGTGAACCGGCACGCCGTCCGGCACCCCCGGGTCACCACCGACTGCCTCACCGTCCACGGTGAGCCGACATCCGTCCTGCTCGACCGGTCCCGCGCGGCGCAGCTCGCAGTCGTCGCCGCCCGGGGCGACGGGCCGGTACGGTCGACTCTGGGCGCGGTCAGCCAGTCCCTGCTCTACCATTCGCCGGCCCCGCTGATCATCGTACGGGGACTCGACACGGGCGCCGGGGACGGATCGTGACGCCCACCCGAGGCGGGACCTACGGCCCTGACCGGCGGTCCCGGACCGGGGCGAAGCTGAACCCGCCGGGGAAGAAGACGTGGTCCCCGAGTGGCAGCAGATCCCGAGCCACGAGAGGCTAAGGCAGCATGGACACCGCGGTGAACCTGCACAGCCCCCTGACCGAGGACGAGTTGCGCCGGCTGGACGCCTACTGGCGGGCGGCGAACTACCTGACCGTCGGCCAGATCTACCTGCTCGACAATCCGCTGCTGCGCGAACCGCTCAGACCCGAGCACGTCAAGCCGCGCCTGCTGGGCCACTGGGGCACCAGCCCCGGGCTCAACCTGCTCTACACGCACCTCAACCGGGTCATCGTCGACCGGGACCTGTCCGCCATCTTCGTCACCGGTCCCGGCCACGGCGGCCCGGCGCTGGTCGCGAACACCTGGCTGGAGGGCACCTACAGCGAGCTGTACCACCACATCCCCCGCGACGAGACCGGCATGCAGCGGCTGTTCCGCCAGTTCTCCTTCCCGGGCGGGATCCCGAGCCACGTGGCGCCGGAGGTGCCGGGTTCGATCCACGAGGGCGGCGAGCTGGGGTACGCGCTGAGCCACGCGTACGGCGCCGCGTTCGACAACCCGGACCTGCTGGTGGCCTGCGTGATCGGCGACGGCGAGGCGGAGACCGGCCCGCTGGCCGGGAGCTGGCTGTCGAACGTGTTCCTCAACCCGGCCCGCGACGGCGCGGTGCTGCCGATCCTGCACCTCAACGGCTACAAGATCGCCAACCCGACCGTGCTGGACCGGATCCCCCGTGCGGATCTGCGCGAGATGATGCGCGGCTTCGGCTACCAGCCGTACGTGGTGGAGGGCGACGACCCGGCGGCAGTGCACCAGTCGCTCGCCGCCACGCTGGACCGGGCGGTCGACGAGATCGGCGAGATCCAGCGCCGCGCCCGCTCCGGTGAGCGCGTGGAACGCCCGCGCTGGCCGATGATCGTCCTGCGTACGCCGAAGGGCTGGACCGGGCCGTCCCGGGTCGACGGCAAGCAGGTCGAGGGCACGTTCCGCGCCCACCAGGTGCCGATCTCCGGCGTCCGGGACAACCCGGAGCACCTGGCCGAGCTGGAGCGCTGGCTGCGCAGCTACCGTCCGGAGGAGCTGTTCGACGCCACCGGCGGCCCGGTCGCCGAGGTGGCCGACCTGCCGCCGACCGGTGACCGCCGGATGAGCGCGAACCCGGTGGCCAACGGCGGCCGGCTGCTGCGCGACCTGGAGCTGCCCGACTTCCGCGACTACGCGGTCGACGTGCCGAAGCCGGGCGAGCCGATGGCCGGCGCGACCGGTGTGCTCGGCCCCTGGGTCCGCGACGTGATCGCGCGTAACCCGGAGACGTTCCGCCTGTTCGGCCCGGACGAGGTCGCCTCGAACCGGCTCGGCGCGGCCTTCGAGGTGACCGGCCGCGCGTTCATCGGCGCGGAGGTGCCCGGTGACGACCATCTCTCCCCCGACGGCCGGGTGATGGAGGTGCTCTCCGAGCACCTGTGCCAGGGCTGGCTGGAGGGCTACCTGCTGACCGGCCGGCACGGCATCTTCACCAGCTACGAGGCGTTCATCCACATCGTCGACTCGATGGTCAACCAGCACGCCAAGTGGCTGAAGGTGACCCGGGACATCCCGTGGCGGGAGCCGGTGGCCTCGCTGAACTACCTGCTGTCCAGCCACGTGTGGCGGCAGGACCACAACGGCTTCTCGCACCAGGACCCGGGCTTCATCGACCACGTGATGAACAAGAAGGCCGAGGTGGTCCGCGTCTACCTGCCGCCGGACGGCAACACGCTCCTGTCCACCATGGACCACTGTCTGCGCAGCCGGCAGTACATCAACGTGGTGGTGGCCGGCAAGCAGCCCGCGCCGAACTGGCTGACCATGGACGAGGCGATCCAGCACTGCCGCCGCGGCCTGGGCATCTGGGACTGGGCCAGCACCGACGACGGCGTCGAGCCGGACGTGGTGCTCGCCTGCGCCGGCGACGTGCCGACGCTGGAGACGCTCGCCGCTGTCGACCTGCTGCGCCGGCACCTGCCGGACCTGAAGGTGCGGGTGGTCAACGTGGTCGACCTGATGCGCCTGCAACCGCCCTCGGAGCACCCGCACGGCCTGCCGGACAACGAGTTCGACACCATCTTCACCCGGGACAAGCCGGTCATCTTCGCCTACCACGGCTACCCGTGGCTGATCCACCGGCTCACCTACCGCCGGACCAACCACGAGAACCTGCACGTACGCGGCTACAAGGAGGAGGGCACCACCACGACGCCGTTCGACATGGTGATGCTCAACGACCTGGACCGCTTCCACCTGGTCATCGACGTGATCGACCGGGTGCCGGGGCTGCGGTCGCGGGCCGCGCACCTGCGTCAGGACATGGTGGACGCCCGCCAGTCCTGCCGCGACTACACCCGGCGCTACGGCGAGGACGACCCCCGCGTCGCCGAGTGGCGCTGGGTCCGCGAGAACGATCCGGCGGTAAGGAGTGGCGAATGAACGAGGAGATCCTCGTCGGCTACGACGGCTCCCCTGACGCGGCTGTCGCCCTGAACTGGGCGCTGGACGAGGCGGGCCGCTCGGGCTGGCCGGTGCGGCTGGCGTACGTCTTCGAGTGGTTGACGGTGACCGGCTGGATCGGTCCCGGGGTGGCTCCGGGGGTGTGGCCGGACGAGGCCGCCCGCCGGCAGGTCGAGGAACTGGTCCGCAAGGCGGCGGCGGACGCCGCCGCCGACCGGCCCGGCCTCACCGTGCACGGCGAGGTGTTCGACGGCCCGCCCGCGCTGGTGCTGCAGGAACAGTCCGCCGAGGCCGGGATGCTGGTGCTCGGCAGCCGCGGCCACGGCGGCTTCGGCGGGCTGCTCGCCGGCTCCACCGCGGTCTCGGTGACAGCGCACGCCCACTGCCCGGTGGTGGTGGTCCGCGACGGTCAGGCCGCCACGTCCGGGCCGGTGGTGGTCGGCTCGGACGGCTCGGAGACGGCGCTGCGGGCGCTCGGCTTCGCCGTCGAGCGGGCCGCCCAGCGGGACGTGCCGCTGCGGGTGCTGCGGGCCTGGGAGCCGCCCGGCGACAGGTGGGTGCCGCCGGGCTTCGACCCGGAGGAGACCGCCGCCGCCGAGCGGGCCGCCGCCGAGGCGGAGCTGGCCACCTGGCGGGAGAGCTTCCCCGACGTGCCGGTGGAGGTCGAGGCCGTCCCCGGCAGCCCGTCGGCGCTGCTGGTGGAGGCGAGCCGGTCGGCGCAGCTCGTGGTGGTCGGCAGCCGGGGCCGGGGCGGGTTGCGCGGCATGCTGCTTGGCTCGGTCAGCCAGCAGCTCATCCAGCACTCGCACTGCCCGGTCGCCGTGGTACGCGAGCGCTGACCAGACGGGCGCGCTTGGCTCGTGGAGCACCTGCCGAGGACGGTGGTCAGCGGCCGGACGCGGTGGAGCCCTCCTCCGGGTTGAGCGAGAAGTAGTCCTCCTCCTCCTGCGCCAGGTGCAGGCGCAGCACCGCGTCCAGGCCGTAGAGCGCGGCGAGCAGGTCGGGCACCTCGTCACGGCGCAGCCGCCCGTCCGGCTGCGCCGTGAGATGCCCGCCGAACCGCTCCACCAGCCGCACGATCTCCACGTGCGCCCGGCTCATCGTGGAGGTCGCCTCGTCGCTGCCGAGCGGCCCGGCCAGCGCCGGGTACAGCTGCCGGTCCTCGGCCGCCTCGTGCGGCAGCACCTCGTCGACCAGACGCCGGTGCACCTCGCGCAGCGCCGGCAGGCACGCCGGGTCGTCCGGTCGGGTCGCCACCATGTCGGCGGTGTCCCGCAGCCGGGCCAGCACGTCCCGGATGCCACCGTGCTCGCCCGCGTACCTGTCGATCAGCTCCGCCGTGTGCGGGGGCAGGTCCCACCGCCGCAGGCCACCGCCGAGCGCGCGCAGCGCATTGAGGATCACCAGGACGTCGATGCCCTCCTGCAGGAACGCGCCGGCCACCGGGGGCAGCCGGCCGGCGGCCGCCACCAGCATCGCCAGCACCGCCAGGCCCATCCCGACGGTGGCGCTCTGCACCGCGATGCGGCGGCGTACCGGTCGGCGAGCCGTACCATCGGCGCCTTGCGGGCGGTGGCCTCCCCGGCCAGGCGGACGATGCCGGCGTAGGTGCTCTCCGCCGCGTTGCGGCGGGCCCGCAGCCCGAACCCGGCGCCCGCGTTGACCACGCCGCTGGCGACCTCGTCGCCCGCCGCGCGGGTGACCAGCTGCGACTCGCCGGAGACCACCGACTCGTCGAGCGTGGCCGCCTCCTCGACCACAC
>NZ_JAGPXV010000383.1:0-5691 GCF_018070405.1 Micromonospora sp. D75 | reverse complement strand
ACCACCTGCGTGAGCTGGCGAAGTTCGGGCTGATCCGGCAGGCGCCCGGCCGGGGGGACGCGCGGGAGCGGGTGTGGCAGGCGGTGAATCCGTCGTTCCACGTCGAGGTGGGGCCGGATGCCGAACCGGAGGCACGCGCCGCCGAGGCGGCTCTGGTCGAGGCGCACATGGTCCGCGACGCCCAGCGGGTCCGGGACTGGTTGCGCCGCGCGCCGGACGAGTCGCCGGAGTGGTACGCGGCGACCTGGTTCAGCGACAGCGTGCTGCTGGTGACCGCCGAGGAGTTGAGCGAGTTGAACCAGGCGATCCAGGCGCTGATGGAGCCGTACCGGCGGCGGCATCGGGCCGATCCACCCGCCGGGGTCCGTGCGGTGGCGGCGCAGTACCGGGCGATGCCCATCGACTGAGGGGTTGTGCGCACCAGGTGTGAAGGATTATTTTCGAAGTATGTCCTTCACACCTGGCCCCTCGTGCTGGCCGGACGTCTGGCTCGCGGCCACCGCGCGTGGCATCTCCAGTTGCGGGAACTTCCTGGTCACCAGCGCCCTCACGCTGGCGCTCCAGTCCGCCGGGGCCGGTGGGCTCGCCGTCTCCGGGCTGCTGCTCGCCGCGACGCTGCCGCTGGTCGCGCTCGCGCCGCTGACCGGTCGTCTCGCCGACCGGGTGGACAGCCGGGTGCTGCTGATCGCGACCGGGCTCGGTCAGGGGGCGACCTGCCTGGCGCTCGCCTACGCACCGGGTCCGGCGCTGGTGATCGCGCTGGTGGCACTTCTGGCCACCGGCCTCGCGGTCTCCCAGCCGGTGATCTCCGCGCTGGTGCCGGTGATGGTGCGGCCGGAGGACCTGCCCCGGGCCGGCGCGCTCAACCAGACCGCCGGCACACTCGGCGCGCTCGCCGGACCGGCGCTGGCCGGGCTCCTGGTCGGCCAGTTCGGCACCCGGGTACCGCTGCTCCTCGGCGCGCTCAGCTATCTCTCCCTGGTGGCGGCCGGGCTGCTCGTCCGTACCCGAAGGGGTGGCCGCCGGGTGACCGTCGGCGCCGCCGCGGCGGTCGCGCCCCCGTGGCGGTTCCGGCGCGACCCGCTGCTGACGGTGATGGTCGGCAGCGTGGCCGCGGTGATCGGCGCGGTCGGGGCGGTGAACGTGATCGAGGTCTTCTTCATCCGGGAGACGCTCGGCAGCAGCGCCACCGTGTACGGGCTGGTCACCGGCTCGTGGACGCTCGGCATCGTGCTCGGCGCGTGGCTGTTCGCCCGGGTCGCCCGCCGGCTCGCCGACGACGGCGCGCTGCTCGGCGCCGGGCTGGTGCTGCTCGGCGGATGCTGCCTGGCGGTGCTCGTGTCGGCGGCGGTGCCCTCGGCGTGGCTGCTCGTGCCGATCTGGTTGCTGGGCGGGGTCGGTAACGGCGGCGACAACGTCTTCAACAACCTCCTGCTGGCCCGGCGGGTGCCGGAGGCGGCCCGGGGCCGGGCGTTCGCGGTCTTCGGCGCGGCGGCACAGGGCGCCGCGATGGGCGGCTACCTGGTCGGGGGCCTGCTGCTGGAGGTGGCCGGCCCGCGCACGCTGATCGCCGGCTGCGGCGTGGCCGGCCTGCTGGTGGTGGCGGCGCTGGCCGGGCCGGTCCGCCGGTGACCCGGCTGCCGGTGGCTACGCCGGACCACCGCCGAGCACGCCTCCGCCGCCCGGCTGGCGGCCACCGGTGCACGTCCAGCCGGCGCCGCCCCGCCGGCTTCCGCCGCAGGACATGGCCGCGATGGATCAGGCGGAGCAGCGCGCGCAGCGGCTCACCTACGGCGTCGGGGCAGTCGTCGCCGTGGTGCTGGTGCTGCTCACCTGCCTGCTCTGCTCGCGGCTGCTGTTCTGAGCGGCAACGCTCAGACGATGCCGTCCCACACCATCTTGGCGCCGCTGTCACCGGTCAGGTAGACGTACACGAGCGCGAAGCCCGCCAGCACCGCCACCGCGACGGTGAGCACGATCGGCAGCCAGCGGGGCAGGTTCCGGGCGCGGGCGAACCTGCTCGCCGACAGCACCAGCAGCAGCGCCGCGGCGCCGAGACCGAGCGAGAACCAGAACAGGGTGTCGCCGTACTCGGCGTGCTCACTGATCTGCTGGAGCCGGTCCGGCGGGTAGCCCTTCGCGCGCAGGATCCCCTCCAGCTCCTCGCCGGACTCGGTCGCGACCCAGGCGACCGCCGGGGTGATCACGGCCAGCGCGGCGACCGCCCAGTCCAGCCGGTGCCGCCAGCGCGGCAGCAATCCGTACGCGATGGCGAACAGCGCCAGCAGCGGCACGAGCACCACCACCGCGTGAATGACGAGCACGTGCAGCGGCAGACCGTTGAATTCCCTGAACACCGACACCTCCGGCGAGTGGGTGGTTAGGCGCGCACAGCGTACGTCGCGAGGCTGTGTAACCCCACACACGCAGACGCGGCCCCGCCGGTTCACCTGTGGCCCCGGCCACCCGCGAGCACGCTCGCTTGTCGGCCTGTCACCTGCGTGCTGTCATGGATTCATGTCCACGGGTGAGGAACTGCTCCGGTCGAGGGGCCTACGGGTCACGCGACCGCGTCTCGCCGTGCTGGACGTGCTCTCCGCCGGTGGGCACCTGGAGGTCGACGAGATCACCCGCCGGGTCCGTCAGCGGATCGACTCCGTTTCCACCCAGGCCGTCTACGACGTGCTCGGCGCGCTGTCCCGGGCCGGGCTGTCCCGCCGGATCGAGCCGGCCGGCAGCCCCGCGCGGTACGAGGCTCGGGTCGGCGACAACCACCACCACGTGGTGTGCCGGGGCTGCGGCGAGATCGCCGACGTCGACTGCGCGGTGGGCAGCGCGCCCTGCCTCGACCCGAACGTGGCGCACGGCTTCGAGCTGGACGAGGCCGAGGTGACCTTCTGGGGTCTCTGCCCGGCCTGCCAGTCGCGCCGCTCCGCCGACGACTGAGCGAGCACCGAGGGCGCCGCCCCGGGGGTGACCGGCGAACGCCGTGGCACTCTTGATCGGTGGACACTGACGACCTCGGCCTGTTCGGTCCGGGTTCGGTCACGTGGAAGGTGCACGAGGAACCGATCCTGATCGTCGCCGGCCTGCGCTCGCTCTACCTCCAGGCGCTGCATCCGCGTGCGATGGCGGGCGTCGCGCAGAACAGCAACTACCGTTCGGACGCCTGGGGCCGGCTGGTCCGCACGGCGACGTACGTGGGGACGACGATCTACGGCACCACGGCCGAGGCGCAGGCGGCCGGGCGGCGGGTGCGTGCGCGGCACGCCCGGATGCGCGCCACCGACCCGTTCACCGGCGAGGAGTTCCGCGTCGACGAGCCGGAGCTGCTGCGCTGGGTGCACGTCACCGAGATCGAGTCGTTCGTGAGCACCGCCCGGCGCGCCGGTCTGGCGCTCACCGACGACGAGGTGGACGGCTACTACACCGAGCAGCGCCGGTCGGCGGCCCTGGTGGGGCTGGACCCGGACGACGTGCCGGGCACCGCCGCCGAGGTGGCCGACTACTACCGGGACGTACGCCCGCAGTTGCGGATGACCCGGGAGGCGGCCGAGACGGCGCTGTTCCTGACCGCGCCGCCGATCCCGTGGAAGGTCAGCCTGCCGGCGCGGGTCGGTCTGAACCTGGGGCCGCCGCGCTGGGCGTACCTGGGGATCGCCGCCACCGCGCTGGGGATGCTGCCGCCGTGGGCGTTGCGGCTCTACGGCGGGCTGGGCCTGCCCACCACCGCGCTGTCGGCGGACCTGAGCGCGCGGGCGCTGCGGCTGGCGCTGGCCGCCGTGCCCCGGCGCTACCGCGAGGGCCCGTTGCAGCAGGCCGCGAAGGAACGCGCCGCGCGCCTGGCCGCGGCCTAAAGGCGACCCGCGTTCAGGCCGGGTCGGCGAATCGCTCGACGGCGGACCAGGGCTCCTTGCCGGGGGTCTGCGCGCCGGTCGGGCAGGTACGCCGGTAGTCGCACCAGCCGCACCGCGGCCCCGGCTCGGTGGGGAACGCCGCGTCGGGGTCGGTGCCGTCGGCCACCGCGCGTTCGGCGGCCATGATGTCGCGGGCGGTGTCCTCGGCGCGGATGAGCTGCCGGTGCAGGGACTCCGGCGTGTGCTCGTGCGCGGCGACGGTGCCGGTGGGCAGGTGGTGCAGCTCGACCCGGCGGCACGGCTTGCGGAACACCCGCTCGGCCGCGTACGCGTAGAGCGCGAGCGCCTGCGAGCCGCGCGCGTCGTCGGTGTCGAGGCCGGTGCGACCGGTCTTGTAGTCGACGATGACCAGTTCGGGCCGCCCGTCCGGGCCGGGGCGCGAGTCGATCCGGTCGGTGCGGCCGTTGAACGCGAGCACCGCGGTCTTCACCGCGACGACCCGTTCCACGCCGACCGGCTCGTCGGCCGGGTCGAGGCCCGCCACGTAGCTCTCCAGCCAGGTCAGCGCCCGCCGGAAGGCGTCGCGTTCCTGCTCGTCGTCGCGGTAGCCCTCGCGGACCCAGGTGCCCTTGAGCAGCGTGCCGAGCACCTCGGGGCGGCGGCGGTCGGGGGCCAGCGCGTACCAGTTCTTCAGCGCGGTGTGGACGCTCGCGCCGAGCGAGTTGTGCGCCCACGGCGGGCCCTTGGGCGGCGCGGGCCGGTCCACGTAGGCGTAGCGGTAGCGGCGGGGACAGTCCGCGTACGCGCCGAGTTTGCTCGGTGTGCAGACGAACAGGCGCTCCGGCATGCCCTCGAAGCCGAGCTGCTCGGACTGCTCGGCGCGCGGTCGGGGAGCCCGGGAGCCACTGGCTGCTGACTGTCGTCGCACCCCTGAGATCCTGCCACCCCGGTACGACAGCGGACGAAGCGCTCAGGCGTTGTTGAGGTACTGGGTCACGAACGCGGCGATCGCGTCGGCGATGAGCTGCACGGCGATGGCGGCCAGCAGCAGGCCGGCGATGCGGGTCAGCACCTCGATGCCGCCGGGGCGCAGCACCTTGACGATCCCGCCGGAGAAGCGCAGCACCACCCAGACGGTGACCATCACCGCGACGATGGCCAGCCCGATGGCCAGGTAGTCGACGCCGCCGCCGGCCTGCTGGACGAAGAGCATGGTGGCCACGATGGCGCCCGGCCCGGCCAGCAGCGGGGTGCCGAGCGGCACCAGCGCGATGTTGGAGGTGACCTGCTGGCTCGGGTCGTCCGACTTGCCGGTCAGCAGTTCCAGCGCGACCAGGATCAGCAGCAGGCCGCCCGCGGCCTGGAGCGCGGGCAGGTCGACGTGCAGGTACGCCAGGATCGTCTGCCCCGCCACCGCGAAGATCACGATGACCCCGAGCGCCAGCGCCACGGCCTGCCAGGCGGCCCGGTTCCGGTCGCGCGCCGTCAACGGCCCGGTGAGCGCGAGGAAGATGGGCATCATTCCGGGCGGGTCGACGATCACCAGCAGGGTCACGAAGACCTCGCCGAAGAGCTTGAGATCCACGCGGACACGGTAGCCGTGCCGCCGGAGCGCTTCAGCTCGAAGCGACAGGGGTCACCCCGCGGGCCAGCGCGACGATCCGCTCGTACGCCTCGGGTCCGGTGGTGTGCGCGCCGAGCCGGACGGTCTTGTGCGTGCCGTGGAAGTCGGACGAGCCGGTGACCAGCAGCCCGAGCTCGGCGGCGAGCCGGCGGACGTGCTCCCGCTCGGCCGCGTCGTGATCCTCGTGGTCGGCCTCCAGGCCGGCCAGGC
>NZ_JAGPXV010000382.1:0-5694 GCF_018070405.1 Micromonospora sp. D75 | reverse complement strand
GCCACCGGCGGGTTCGGCGAGCCCCGGCCGCTGGTGCTCACCCAGGACCGCTGGGCCGGGCGGGTCACCCCCGGTGACTTCACCACCCCGGCGGAGGTGCTGACCCGCATCCGGGTGCCGAAGCACTTCAACCACCGTTCGCCCGCGGCCCGGCGGGACCTGGCCGCGGCGGTCAGCGGCACCGGCCTGGACCGGCACGGCGGCCGGCGGGGCGGCCGGTCCCGTCAGGCGGCGGGGGAGGACCACCGCCTCAGCCAGCTCCGCGTCGAGCTGCGCGCGCACCCGTGTCACGCCTGCCCGGACCGGGAGGAGCACGCCCGCTGGGCGGAGCGGCGGCGCCGGCTGGAACGCGACACCGAGGAGCTGCGCCAGCGGGTGTCCGGGCGGACCGGCTCGCTGGCCCGTACCTTCGACCGGATCGTGGCGTTGCTGACCGCGCGCGGCTACCTTGCCGCCGACGGTGAGGTCACCGACGCCGGCCGGATGCTGGCCCGGATCTGGACCGAGGCGGACCTGCTGGTGGCCGAGTGCCTGCGCCGCCGGGTGTGGGACGGCCTGTCCCCGGCCGAGCTGGCCGCCGCCGTGTCGGTGGTGGTCTTCGAGGCCCGGCGGGACGTCGACGAGCGGGCGTCGTTGCCGCGTGGCGGGGTCGCCGACGCGGTCGACGAGACGCTCAAGCTGTGGGGCGACATTGAGGCCGACGAGGCGGCGCGCGGCCTGGCGGTGACCCGCGAGCCGGATCTCGGGTTCGCCTGGCCGATCTACCGGTGGGCGCGCGGCGAGGCGCTGGCCAAGGTGCTCGCCAGCGGGCACCAGATCGACGGGGAGATGCCGGCCGGCGACTTCGTCAGGTGGGCGCGACAGGTGGTCGACCTGCTCGGGCAGGTCGCCGACTCGGGTGGCGCTTCGGCCGAGCTGCGCGGCACCGCACGGCAGGCCATCGCGGCGGTCAACCGGGGCGTGCTGGCCTACCACGCCTCCGCCTAACGGTCACTTTCGGTCACCGATCTCCGGAAACCGACGCATCGCTGCGTCACCGCGCTGACACCCCGCGAATTGTCGGGGGGTCGATGCATGCCCTGGTCAGGGCCTATCCCATCATTGCCCCGGGGCGCCGTGGGTCGCGCTGCGTCGATGGTGAGGAAAGGGCGTCGTGGGCGAGATCAATCACTTCGAGTACGGGTGGATCACACCCGCGCTCAGCTACGCGTTGTCAGTGCTCGGCTCGGCGCTCGGACTGGTCTGCGCCGGGCGGATCCGGACCGCCACCAGCGGCGGCCAGCGCGCCTGGTGGGGCCTGCTCGCCGCGTGGGCGCTGGGTGGCACCGCGATCTGGGCCATGCACTTCATGGCGATGCTCGGGTTCGCCGTCTCCGGCACCCGCATCCGCTACGACGTGCCGCTGACGGCCGCCAGCACCGCGATCGCGGTGGCGTCGGTCGGCATCGGGCTGTGGATCGTGGGCACCGGCCGGCTCGCCGCGCCGCGTCTGCTGGCCGGCGGGTTCTTCACCGGCGCCGGGGTGGCCGCCATGCACTACACCGGCATGGCCGCGATGCGCCTGGACGGCTCGTTCGGCTACGACCCGCTGCGGGTGACGCTGTCGGTGGTCATCGCGATCGTGGCCGCCACCGTCGCGCTCTGGCTGGCGATGACCGTCCGGCGCGGGCTCGCCATCGCCGCCTCGGCGCTGGTCATGGGCATCGCTGTCAACGGCATGCACTTCACCGGCATGAGCGCGCTGTCGGTGCACCTGCACGAGAGCCGCGGCCCGGCCTCCGGCACCGAGGTGAGCGGACTGCTGGTGCCGATCGTGCTGGCGGTGGTCTTCGGCGTGGTGGGGCTCGTCTACGCGCTGCTCGCCGCGCCGTCGGACGACGACCGGGCCGGGGCCGCGTACGTCAGCTCGCGGCTCGGTGACACGCCGCGGACGGTCGCCGCCGAGCCCGCGCCGGACCCGGTGGGCCTGCGTGCCCGGTCGACGCTGGCGCAGCCCGGCGCCCAGTTCCCGAGCCGCCGGAGCACCGACCGCCCTTCGTGATCAACTGATCACGATCGGTCGCCCGCCAGCGCGTCGACCAGGCGGCGGCAGGACCCGGCCAGGTTCCAGCGCTGCGCCAGCTCCAGCAGCCGCTCCGGGTCGGCGGGCGACGTCGGCAGCGTCGGGTCCAGCTCGGGCAGCGGCACGTCGGTGGCGACCCGGACCACCTTCGGCGCCACCGCCAGGTAGTCGCGGGCGGCGTCGAGCTTGGCCCGCAGCCCCGGGGCGAAGCCGGAGCCGGGGTCGTCGAGCGCGGCCAGGATGCCGTCGAGCCCGCCGTAACGGTCGATCAGCCGGGCGGCGGTCTTCTCACCCACCCCGGCCACGCCGGGCAGGCCGTCGCTGGGGTCGCCGCGCAGCGCCGCGAAGTCGGCGTACCGGTCGGCGGGCACGCCGTAGCGGGCCCGCACCGCCGCGTCGTCGCAGTCGTCCAGCTTGGCCACGCCCCGCCCGACGTAGAGCAGCCGCACCGGGCGCGTGTCGTCGACGAGCTGGAACAGGTCGCGGTCGCCGGAGACCACCTCGACCGGGCCGGGCTGGGTCACCGAGAGCGTGCCGAGCACGTCGTCGGCCTCGTAGCCGGTGGCGCCCACGGCCGGGATGCCGAGCGCGTCGAGGACCTCCAGGATCATCGGCACCTGCGGGGACAGCGTGTTCGGCACGACCTCGCCGCCCTCGGGCGCGACCCGGTGCGCCTTGTACGACGGCAGCAGCTCCACCCGCCACGCCGGCCGCCAGTCGTGGTCCATCGCGCAGATCATCCGGTCGGGACGGCGGGTGCGGACCAGCTGGGCGAGCATGTCGAGGAAGCCGCGCACGGCGTTGACGGGCTGGCCGTCGCCGGTCTTCGCGGCCGACTCGGGAATGCCGAAGTAGGCGCGGAAGTAGAGGCTGGGGGAGTCGATCAGGAGGATCGGCTGTCGGTGTGCCACGGCGACAAGCCTTCCACAGCCCTCTGACGAGATGGGGGAGGCGACCGCGGGACCGGAAACCCGGGCGCGCGCGGGTCCCCGGATGCGCAGACTGGCGGGGTGAGCTTCGTACCCGGCCTGACCCTGGCCCGCCGGTTCCACGACGAGGTGGTGGGTCCGCTGCTGGCGCGGCGGCTGCCCGGCCTGCGGTACTCCGCCGGTCTGCTCGACGGCGGCTCCGAGCTGCTCGGCCTCGACACGCCCCGCTCCACCGACCACGACTGGGGTCCGCGTACCCAGGTCTTCGTGGGCAGCGCGCGCGACGTGGCGCCGGTACGGGCGGCGCTGGACGCGGACCTGCCGGCGCGGTTCCTCGGCTGGCCGACCCGGTACGCCGGCGGCCCGGCGGTACGGCTCGGCACGGTGCACGCCGACGGCGACCGGCACGGCGTGAGCGTGGACGAGCTGGGCGCGTGGCTGCGGGACCGGCTGGGCGCCGACCCGCGCGCCGGCATGTCGGTGGCGGACTGGCTGGCGACGCCGACGCAGCGGCTGGCGGAGCTGACCGGGGGAGCGGTGTTCCACGACGGGCTCGACGGGGCTCTCACCGCCGCCCGCGCCGCGCTGGCCTGGTATCCGGACGACGTGTGGCGGCACGTGCTGGCGTCCGGGTGGCAGCGGGTCGCGCAGGCCGAGCACCTGGCGGGCCGGTGCGCCGAGGTCGGCGACGAGCTGGGCAGCCGGGTGGTGGCCGCCGGGCTGGCCCGGGACCTGATGCGCCTCGGGCTGCTGCTGCGCCGCCGCTGGCCCCCGTACGCGAAATGGCTCGGCACGGTGTTCGCGACGCTGCCGGGCGCGGCGCCGGTGGTGGACGGGCTCGCCGCCGCGCTCGGTCCGGGCGAGTGGGCGGTCCGCGAGCCGGGCCTGGTCCGGGCGCTGGAGACGGTGGCCGGCTGGACCAACGACGTCGCGCTGGCGCCGGCTGTGGATCCGGCCGCCCGGCCCTTCCACGGCCGGCCGTTCCTGGTGCTCGACGCGGGCCGCTTCGTCGAGGCGCTCCGCGCCGCGATCACCGACCCGCGGCTGCGCGACCGGCCGCCGATCGGCGCGGTGGACCAGTACGTCGACAGCGTGGACGTGCTCACCCACCCGGACCGCGCCCGCCGGGTGGCCGCGGCGGTTGTCCGTCCGCCGGGCGCGGCCTAGACTCCGATTCGAGTCGCATCGATCCGCGACTGTCTATCTCGTCTCCGAGGGTCCGGGCCGCCCGTCGCAGGCGCCTCGCCGGCGAGGACGCCGCTCCGTGCGGCGTTCCCACCACCGAGGAGAACAGCATGCTGTCCAGAATGAGCAGACTCCGGCTGCTCGGCGCGGCGCTCGCCGCCGCCGGGCTCGCCGTCGGAGCGGCGCTCGCCGTCCCCGGGCCGGCCTCGGCCGCCGCGCTGACCGAGGTGACGAACTTCGGCACCAACCCGAGCAACCTGCGCATGTACCTGTACGTCCCGGACACCGTCGCGGCCCGTCCCGGCCTGCTCGTGGTGAACCACTACTGCACCGGCAGCGGCCCGGCCATGTACTCCGGCACCCAGTTCGCGTCGCTCGCCGACCGGTACGGCTACATCGTCGTCTACCCGTCGGTGACCCGCAGCAGCAAGTGCTTCGACGTGTCCTCACCGCAGGCGCTGCGCCGCGACGGCGGCAGCGACCCGGTGGGCATCAAGTCCATGGTGGACTACGTGCGGCAGCGCTACCCGGTCGACTCGCAGCGGATCTTCACCACCGGCACCTCGTCCGGCGCGATGATGACGAACGTGCTGCTCGGCGACTACCCGGACGTGTTCCGCGCCGGGGCGGCCTTCGCCGGGGTGCCGTTCGGCTGCTTCGCCACCACGAACGGCTCGGAGTGGAACAGCGAGTGCGCCAACGGCCAGGTGCTGAAGACCCCGCAGCAGTGGGGCGACCTGGTGCGCAACGCCTACCCGGGCTACACCGGCCCGCGTCCGCGGATGCAGATCTGGCACGGCACCAACGACGAGACGCTGCGCTACCCGAACTTCGGCGAGCAGATCGACCAGTGGACGAACGTGCACGGGCTGAGCCAGACGCCCGACTACACGGACAGCCCGCAGTCCGGCTACACCCGGACCCGCTACGGCGGCACCGGCGGCACCGCGACCGTCGAGGCGATCAGCATGCAGGGCGTCACGCACAACCTGCCGGTGGACGCGGCCCAGGCGATCCGCTTCTTCGGCCTGGACACCGTGCCGCCGACCAGCCCGCCGCCCACCACGGCCGTCCCCACCACGCCGCCACCCACCACGCCCCCGCCGACGACGCCCCCGCCCACCACGGCGCCGCCGCCCACGACGCCGCCGCCGTCGGGGGCCTGCCGGGTCGGGTACGTGGTGAACGCCTGGAACAACGGCCTCACCGCCTCGGTGACGATCACCAACACGTCCGCCACGGCGATAAACGGCTGGAGCCTCGCGTTCACGCTGCCGGGCGGCCAGACGATCACCGGCGGCTGGAACGCCACCTACAGCCCCACCAGCGGCGCGGTGACCGCCCGCAACGTCTCCTACAACCCGGTGATCGCACCGGGCGGCTCGGTGGACATCGGCTTCCAGGCCACCCACACCGGCAACGCCGGTAAACCCGGCTCGTTCACGCTCAACGGAAGCCCCTGCACGGCCGCCTGATCCGCACGCCAGTACGCCGAGGTGGCGGCATCCCGGACACGGT
>NZ_JAGPXV010000381.1:0-5743 GCF_018070405.1 Micromonospora sp. D75 | reverse complement strand
TCCCGGGGGAGTTCTCGACCCCCACTCTCCGCCCGACCCTCCCTCGATCGCGCGATCTTGCACATTGGTGCCCCGCAAACCGGGCAAATGGGGTGCTCGGAGGGCGCAAACTGCAAGATCGCGGGGCTGGTCGCGGCCGCTTCGCTCTCGTCCAGCGCACCGCCCTGCCCGGTCGCGTCGATCATGAACTGGGCGGTGCTTGGTGTCCGGCTTGTCACCGTTAACCTCATGATCAACCCGGTGTGGGGGCCTGGTGAAGGCTTGTCGGACCTTGGAGTTGTGGTGCCCAGGATGCCCGGTTTGGCGCCCTTCGTGAGGTGCCACAACTCCAAGATCGCGGTGATCAAGGAGTTAGTGGGCTCGTGGGTGCCGGAATGTGCCGCAAACTCCTTGATCGCGGGGCACAGAGTGAGGTGCCCGGATGGGCTGGGCGAGTCTGGTCGGTGGTGTGCGGGGTGTCGGGTTCGGGGGTGGTGGGCGGCACTTTGGGGGTGGAATCGTGGGCGGGCCGGTGGCGTTGTAACCGGGTGAACGACGGAGCAGGGCCGCGCCCCCCGAGCGCGTCGGCTGTGGGAACAGACCTCAGGCCGTTGAGTACGTGCGGCGGCGTGAGCCGCGGGGAATGATCCCGCCCGGCTGGTCGTTGAACACGGTTCCGACGACGTGAGCCCCGCGCCGCCCCCCGGTGGTGTGAGGCGCCCGGGAATGATGCCGGGTCGAGGTCGTTGGACATGCTTCCGGCGCCGCGTAGAGGCCGAGGCCCCCAGCCCCGCGAGCAGCCGGGATCCCCCTTGAGACTTTCTTGAGCGCCTGACGGTGCCCACGCACCCCCGGTCCCCTCCGGGGGTGTGTCGACCCCCGAATGGAGCCCCCATCATGAACACGATTCTGCGTAAGAGCGTTCTGGGTATTGCTGGTCTGGCTTTCACCGGTGGCGTGTTCGCCGGCCCGGTCGCCGCCCACGCGGCCGACACCACCCACGCGGTCAAGCCGGTCACCGCCACCGTGCAGGGTGACAAGCTGATCCCGCACGGCGTGCAGGGCGCCCAGTCCCGCATCGACCTCAATGACGAGCAGACCAGGAACGTGAAGGCGATCATCGCGGCGACGAAGAAGGCCGGCATGGACGAGCGTGCCGCGGTCGTGTCGATCGCGACCGCGTTGCAGGAGTCGAAGCTGGAGAACCTCGGCCACCTGGGTGACCGTAACGACCACGACTCGCAGGGCCTGTTCCAGCAGCGCCCCTCCAGCGGTTGGGGCACGGTCGAGCAGATCACCGACCCCGAGTACTCCACGACCGCGTTCCTGAAGGGTCTGAAGCAGGTCGACGGCTGGAAGGACATGCCGCTGACCAAGGCCGCCCAGACCGTCCAGGTCTCCGCCTACCCCGACCACTACGCCCAGTGGGAGCAGCAGGCCGCCGACCTGGTCGCCGAGCACTGGAACAAGTAAGAAAAAACGTGAAGGCCGGCACCCCGAACCAACGGGGTGCCGGCCTTCACTCGCTTGCCGGGTGCGGGGCGATCTGACCCTGGCGCTGCCGGGCGGCGCACAGCTCGGCCAGCTTCGCGTACGCGGGCGCGCCGATCAGCGCGGTCAGCTCCGGCCCGTACGAGACGTACATCGGCTCGGCGCCGACGTGCGCGTCGGTCGAGGAGGTGCACCACCAGTCGAGGTCGTGCCCGCCCGCGCCCCAGCCGCGCCTGTCGAACTCGGCCAGCGTGGAGATCAGCACCTTCGTGTTGTCCGGCCGCTTGTGCCATTCCTGATCGCGGCGTACCGGCAGTTGCCAGCACACGTCCGGCTTGTACTCCAGCGGGTGCACCCCGTCGCGCAGCGCCTGGGCGTGCAGCGCGCAGCCGCCTCCGCCGGCGAAGTCGGCGTCGTTGAGGAACACGCACGGGGCGTCCACGTCGCGGGTGGCGGTACGCCGGGCCGGCGTCTTGCCGTCGACCGTGTCGTTCTCGGTCCAGTTCTTGAACCCGCGCCGGAAGTGCTGCCACGTCTCCGGCGTCAGCCGCTTGACCGCGGCCCGGACCCGCTTCTCGTCGTCGGAGTCGGTGAAGAACGCGCCGTGCGAGCAGCACCCGTCGGCGGCCCGTCCGGCGATGATGCCGTGGCAGCCCTGCCCGAAGATGCACGTCCAGCGGGAGAGCAGCCAGGTCAGGTCGGCGCGGACGACGTGCTTCGGGTCGGCCGGGTCGACGAACTCGATCCACTCCCGGGGAAAGTCCAGCCCGACCTCGCGGCTGCGCGGGTCCTCGGGGTCGTCCACCAGCACGTGAAGCTCGATCTGCCCTGTCACTCGGACCAGCGTACGCGCGGTGACCCCGCCCGGCCGCCGAGCCGACGAAACGTGTTGGCCCTAGGGTCTTTCCCATGCGACTGGGTGTCCTCGACGTCGGTTCCAACACGGTGCATCTGCTGGTGGTCGACGCCCACCACGGCGCGCATCCGTGGCCGGCGCACTCGGAGAAGGTGGTGCTGCGGCTGGCCGAGCAGATCGGTCCGGACGGCGCGCTCACCGTCGGCGGCGCGGACGGCCTGGTCAAGGCGGTCGGCATGGCCCGGGCGGCGGCGGACGGGCTGGGCGCCGAGGATCTGCTGGCGTTCGCCACGAGCGCTGTTCGCGACGCCACTAACGCCGCCGACGTGCTGGCCCGCGTCCGCGACGAGACGGGCGTACGCCTGGAGGTGCTCTCCGGGGCGGACGAGGCGCGGATGACGTTCCTCGCGGTGCGGCGGTGGTTCGGCTGGTCCGCCGGGCGGCTGCTGGCGATGGACATCGGCGGCGGCTCGCTGGAGCTGGCGGCCGGCATCGACGAGCACCCGGACGTGGCGATCTCGCTGCCGCTCGGCGCGGGCCGGCTGAGCCGGGAGCGGCTGGCGGTCGACCCGGCCGGCACGGCGCCGCCGTCGGCCGAGGCCGTGGAGGAACTGCGGGCGTACGTGGACGCGCAGCTCGACCCGGTGGTGGAGCAGTTGACGGCGGTGGGCTGGGAGCGTCCGGTCGCCACGTCGAAGACGTTCCGCACGCTGGCCCGGCTGGCCGGCGCGGCTCCCTCCGGGGCGGGGCTGTGGGCGCGCCGCAGCCTGACCCGTACCGGTCTGCGGCAGGTGCTGGGGTTCATCAGGCACATCCCCCCGGCCCAGTTGCCCGAGCTGGAGGGGGTGAGCGCGCAGCGGGCGCACCAGTTGCTCGCGGGCGCGGTGGTGGCCGAGGCGGTGATGCGACGGCTCGGCGTGGACCGCGTGGACATCTGCCCGTGGGCGCTGCGCGAGGGCGTCATCCTGCGTCGGCTGGATCAGCTCGCGCCGATGTGACCGTACGAGCGCTCTGGGTTGCTTTGCGGTTGCTCGTCCCGATGCTCGCTGGTGGTTGGAGCTACCCTCGGAGGCGTGACCTACCGCGTTCCGGTACTCCTGTCCACGTCCTCGGTCTTCCCCGAACGGACCGCGGCGGCGTTCCAGCTCGCCGCCGAACTCGGCTACGACGGCATCGAGGTGATGGTCTGGACCGACCCGGTCAGCCAGGACGCGGGCGCGCTGCGCGGCCTCGCCGAGCACTACGGCGTCCCGGTGCTGTCGGTGCACGCCCCCTGCCTGCTGGTCACCCAGCGGGTGTGGAGCCCCGACCCGTGGGAGCGGCTGCGCAAGGCCGCCGAGCTGGCCGAGACGCTGGAGGCGCCGACCGTCGTGGTGCACCCGCCGTTCACCTGGCAGCGTGACTACGCGCGTACCTTCGCCGACGGGCTCGACACGATCGCCGGGCAGTTCGGCGGCCTGCACTTCGGGGTGGAGAACATGTACCCGGTGCGGATGGCGGGGCGGCAGTTCGTCCCGTACGCGCCGGGCTGGGACCCGACCGAGATCGGGTACGCCTCGTACACGCTCGACCTGTCGCACTGCGCTGCGTCGCACACCGACGCGATGGCGATGGCCGACCGGATGGGTTCCGGCCTGGCGCACGTGCACCTGGGCGACGGCACCGGCGAGGGGCGTGACGAGCACCTGGTGCCCGGTCGCGGCGGGCAGCCCTGCGCGGAGATGCTCCGCTCGCTCGCCGGCCGAGGGTTCAGCGGCACGGTGGCGGTAGAGGTGACCACCCGGGGCGCGAAGAGCCGGGCGGTCCGGGAGGCGGACCTGCGCGAGTCGCTGGAGTTCGCCCGGGCGAACCTGACCGCCGCCTCGCCGGTCGACGCCTGACCGGGGCGCGCCGCCCCGGAGGTCAGCTCACCGGGGACAGCGGCTGCGCCGGGACGGCCTGCTCGCCGACCGCGGCCCGCTTGCGGGCCCGATGCGCCGCCACGTGGGAGCGGGTGGCGCAGCGCTCGGAGCAGAACCGCCGGCAGCAGTTGGACGAGGTGTCCAGGTAGACGTTGCCGCAGCGGTCGTCGGCGCAGACGCCGAAGCGGGCGCTGCCGTACTCGCAGAGCCACACCGACAGCCCCCAGACCGCCCCGGCCAGGTATTCGGAGGAGACCGACGCGCCCCGGCTGGTCACGTGCATGTGCCAGTCGGAGGAGTCGTGGCCGGAGATGCGCGGCTGCACCGGGAACGCCTCCAGCAGCGCGTTCAGCTCCGCCACCGCTTCGTTGTCCCGGCCCGAGGTGCCGTACTCGAAGACGTCCCGGAGTCGCTTCTGCGCCCGCCGGAAGATCGCCAGGTCCCGTTCCGCGACTTCGTCGCGCATCCAGCCCTGCTCGTCCGAGAAGACAGCCCGTAGGCCGTCCAGGTCGTCCAGCCGGGCGTTGACGAGCTCGACCCCGGTCCGGGCGTACGCGTCGAAGTTCACGACACCAACGGTAGACGACTCACGGCAGACGCGGTGCGTCGATGTAGTGGGGCAGGACCCGCGCGTAACCGTCAGTGATGAGGCTCTCGCTCTCCCGTACGCCGGCGCCGGCTGACTCGCCGTCCACGATCCAGCTGCCGAGCACCGTCCGGTTGCCCTCGAACTCGGGCAACGCGCGGAACTCCTGGAAGCAAAAGCCCTCGTCGCCGTAGATCCCCGGGTTGGTGATCTCCGTGTCGGCGGTCACGATGCGTACCGAACCGCCTTCGCGGCCGAGCAGCGGCTTGGCCACGTACTCGGTCATGCCGCGCGGTGAGTCCAGGTACGCGGGCAGCAGGTAGTCGTGCCCCGGGTACAGCTCCCAGAGCACCGCCAGCAGCGCCTTGTTCGACAGCAGCAGCTTCCAGGCCGGCTCGATCCAGGTGGTGGGCGTGCCCGGGTCCAGCGCGGGCCGCCCGTACGGCTCGGCCAGCATCCACTCCCAGGGGTAGAGCTTGAAGCAGGTGGTGATCGGGCGGTCGTCGGCGTCGACGAAGCGCCGCCCGTCCCAGCCGACCTGCTGGATCGGCATGAGCGTCACGTCCAGCCCGGCCTGGCGGGCCGTCTCGGCCAGGTAGCCGGCGGTGATCTGGTCCTCGCCCGACTCCTCTTCCTCGGACCAGAGCACGTGCGTCCGGCGCTCGTGCAGCCCGGCGCCGATCTTGGCCCACGCGCCGACCAGCCGTTCGTGCAGGCTGTTCCACTGGTCCGCGTCCGGGCGGGTGTGTTCCAGCCAGTACCACTGCACGATGCTCGCCTCGACCAGCGCGGTCGGGGTGTCGGCGTTGTACTCCAGCATCTTCGGCGGGCCGCTGCCGTCGTACCAGAGGTCGAACCGGCCGTACAGCGTCGGCGGGCTCTCCCGCAGCGAGCGGGCGACCGCCTCGGCGGCCCATTCGGGGATGCCGA
>NZ_JAGPXV010000380.1:0-5782 GCF_018070405.1 Micromonospora sp. D75 | reverse complement strand
CCACGAGCGCTGTCGACTCGCCGAGGAAACTCCACTCGCGGTACCGCTCCTCGTAGTACTCGGTGAGCACGTCGTGGGTGCCGACGACGGAGATCACCGGTGCGGGCACCCGGACCGGGTCGCCGTCCAGCCACTCGGTGAACCGCTCCTGCGCCTCGGCGGCCTCCCGCCGTACGTGGTGCACGAACCGGTCGACCTGCGCCGGGTCCAGGTCGGCCAGTTCCGCGCCGATCGAGCGCAGGAACGTCTCGTACCGCCGGTCCGCGCCCCGGGAGTCGGCCCAGTCGACGAGCCGGCCGAGCATGTTGTCCGGGCGGGCGGTCGGGAACACGCCCCCGGCGTAGATCGCCTCGATGGGACGTCCGCGCTCGTGCAGCCGCCGGGCGATGCCGGTCAACAGCGCGCCGCCGACGCAGTGGCCGTACAGGACCAGCGGGCCGTCCACCCGCTCCTGGATCTCGGCCACGCACCGCTCGACCAGCTCGTCGAAGGGCAGCTCGGTGTCGCGGACGCCGACGTCGTGGCCGGGGATCGCCACGGAGAACAGCGTGTGCCCGGCCGGCAGCGCGTCCGCGAGCGGCTGGTAGATGCTGGCGAGCCCGCCGCCGTAGGGCACGCACACGTACGAGCGCACCCGCTGGTCCGCCGGGACCGGCCGGGTCAGCTCGTACAGCAGCGGGCGCTGCCGCTCCCCGTCCGCCGGGGCGTCGATCAGCGCGGCCAGCCCCTGCACCGTCGGGTGCGCGAACACGTCCATCACGCCGACGTCGACCTGCCCGTACGCCTCGCGCAGCAGCGCCAGCATCCGGATCGCCAGCAGCGAGTGACCGCCCAGCTCGAAGAAGTCGTCGTCCAGGCCGACCTCCGGCACGCCGAGCACGTCGCGCCAGGTGGCGGCAACCGTCTGCTCGACCGGGGTCACCGGGGGACGGCGCTGCGCGGGGGCGACGCCGGACGAGGGTGCGGGCAGCGCGGCGGTGTCGAGTTTGCCGTTGGCGGACAGCGGCAGCGCGTCGAGCGTCACGAACGCCGACGGCACCATGTACTCGGGCAGCCGCCGTTTCAGCGCCGCCCGCAGCTCCGCCGGGCCCGGGGCCTCGCCCGTCAGGTACGCCACGAGACGCTGCTCGGCGGGCGTGGCGCCGCGCACGACGACGGCGGCGGAGCCGACGCCGGGCTGTTCGCGCAGCACCGCGGCGATCTCCCCCAGCTCGATCCGCAGGCCCCGCAGTTTCACCTGGTCGTCGATGCGGCCGAGGAACTCCAGCGTCCCGTCGGTACGCCAGCGGGCCAGGTCGCCGGTGGCGTACAGCCGGCCGCCGGGCTCGCCGAACGGGTCGGGGACGAACGAGGCGGCGGTGAGTCCGGGGCGGTTCAGGTAGCCGCGAGCCACCTGAACGCCGCCGAGGTGCAGCTGCCCGGCCACGCCGACCGGCACCGGGCGCATCGCCTCGTCGAGCACGTACGTGCGGACGTTGCGGATCGGCCCGCCGATCGGCACCCGGGTCACGCCGGTCAGCGCGTCGGGCGTGGCCGCCCAGGCGGTGACATCGATCGCCGCCTCGGTGGGCCCGTACAGGTTGTGCAGCGCCGCCGACGGGATCGCGGCCACGGCGCGGCGGGCCAGGTCGGCGGGCAGTTCCTCGCCGCTGCACACGATCCGCCGCAGCGACCCGCAGCGGGCCGGGCCGGCTGGGGCGGCCGGGGACAGGAACGCGTCGAGCATCGACGGCACGAAGTGGACCGTGGTGACCCGCTCCCGCTCGATCAGCTCCCGCAGGTACGCCGGGTCGCGGTGCCCGCCCGGCGCGGCGAGCACCAGCCGCGCGCCCACGAGCAGCGGCCAGAACACCTCCCACACCGACACGTCGAACCCGATCGGTGTCTTGTGCAGCACCGCGTCGTCCGGTCCGAGCGCGAAGGCGTCCTGCATCCAGTCCAGCCGGTTGACGATCGCGGCGTGCTCGTTGACCACGCCCTTCGGCCGTCCGGTGGAGCCCGACGTGTAGATCACGTACGCCGCGTTCCCCGGCCCGGCGGCGGTGCCCCCGGCGGCGCGCGGCCGGTCCGGCGCGGTCAGCGGCAGCACGGTGCCCGGGACGGTCAGCCCGTCCGGCAGCTCGTCGGCCAGCAGCACCCCGGCGCCGGCGTCGGCGAGCATGAAGGCCAGCCGCTGCGGCGGGTGGTCCGGGTCCAGCGGCAGGTACGCCGCGCCGGCCCGGTGGATGCCGAGCAGCCCGGCGATCAGGCGGCGGGAGCGGGGCTCGTGGATCGCGACCACCGACTCCGGTCCCACGCCGTGCGCGACCAGCCGTCGCGCCACCTGCTCGGCGGCGTCGGACAGCTGCGCGTACGTCATCCGGGTGTCGCCGTCGACCAGCGCGACCGCGTCCGGCGTGCGCCGGGCCTGGGCGTCGAACAGCTCCGCCAGCGTGGTCCGGCGAACCGGGGCGGCGGTGGCGTTCCAGCCGGTCACGACCGCCGCGTGCTCGGTGTCCGGCATGACCGGCAGCGCGCTCACCCGGGTCCGGGGCGCCGCCACCGCGGCGGCGAACAGCAGCAGGTAGCGGTCCGCGAACGCCTCCATCGCGGCGCGCTCGAACAGCGCGGTGCGGTACTCCAGCCGCAGCTCGTCCCCGGCGATCTCCAGCGACAGGTCGTCCATGGCGCCGCCGAACGCCTCGCCCCGGCCGGTCGGCAGGTGGTGGAACGTGAGCTGGTAGAGCGGCGGCACACCGGGGTCGCGCCGTACCGCCAGCTCCTCGACGAGCTTCTGGAACGGCATGTCCTGGTGGTCCCAGGCGTCGAGCACGACCCTGCGGACCCGGCGCACGAGCGTCAGGAACGGTGGATCGCCAGACACGTCGACGCGCAGCACCAGCATGTTCATGAACATGCCGAGCAGCGGTTCCAGCTCGGCCCGGTCCCGGCCGGCCACCGGCATGCCGACCACCACGTCGTCGCTCCCGGACAGCCGGTGCAGCAGCGCCACGTAGGCGGCCAGCTGCACCATGAACGGGGTCGCGGCGGCCTGCTGGGACAGCTCGGGCAGCGCCGCCGTCACGTCGCCGGGCAGCGTGCGGCGGACGTCGGCGCCGTCGAACGTGAGCGTCGCCGGGCGCGGCCGGTCGGTGGTCAGCGCGTGCACGGCGGGCAGGCCGGTCAGTGTCTCCCGCCAGTAGTCGCGCAGCTCGTCCCAGCGGGGGCCGTCGAGGCGGTCGCGTTCCCAGGCCGCGTAGTCGGCGTACTGGATCGGCAGCTCGGGCAGGTCCGGCGCGCGGCCGGCGACGGCGGCGGCGCACAGCTCGGTCAGCTCGGCGCGCAGGTGGAGCAGGGACGTGCCGTCGAGGACGACGTGGTGCCCGGCGAACAGCAGCCACCAGGTGTCCTGGTCGAGCCGCAGCAGCCGGGCCCGCCACAGCGGGGCCGCGTCCATCGGCAGGTCGAGACCTGCGTACTCGGCGACGATCCGGGCGCGGGCGGCGTCCCGCTCCGGCTCGGGCAGCGCGGACAGGTCGGTGACCGGCAGCTCCACCGGGACCGCTTGGTGGATGTCCTGGTAGAGCCGCCCGTCGTGCAGGCGCAGCGTGGTGCGCATGGCCTCGTGCCGGTCGGTGACCGTCCGCAGCGCGGCGAGCGCCTGCTCGGGCCCGGCGCCCGCCGGCAGGGTGACCGCGTCGGTCATGGTGAACAGCGGCTGCCCGGGGCTGAGCTGGGCGGTGAACCAGACCCGCTCCTGGGCGTACGAGGCGGGAACGGTGTAGACGTCGTCCACCGGCGTGACGTCGTGGCGCGACTCGGTCATCCCGGCCGTCCCGGTCGGCGCAGACGCGGGATGGGCGCCTCGGCAGATGCGGAGGCGGACGGGGCGGCGCGCAGCGACTCGATCCGGGCGGCCATCGCCGCGACGGTGGGCGCGTCGAACAGCACCCGCATGGACAGCCGGGCGCCCACCGCCTGCCGGATCCGCAGCACCAGCTGCGCGGCCACGAGCGAGGTGCCGCCGAGCCGGAAGAAGTCGTCGTGCGGGCCGACCTCGGCCACGCCCAGCACGTCACGCCAGATCCGGGCGACGGTGTCCTGCAGGTCGCCGTCGGCGGCGGTCACCGTCGAGGCGGTGGCCGCCGTGGTCGCGGCGAGCCGCCGCTCGTGCCCGGCGACCGCCTCCACCGTGTAGGCACCGATCGCCACCGAGCCGGTCCGCCCCTCGGCGAGGACCCGGCACGCCGCGCGCACCGCCGCGTCCGGGGCCAGCCCGTCGTGGTCGGGTACGCCCTCCTCCCGCCACGCGCCCCAGGCCACCGACAGCACCGGCGACCGCCAGCCGTGCGGGCTGCGCGCGTACGCGTCGAGGAACGCGTTGGCGGCCGTGTCGTCGGCGCGGCCCAGGCCACCGGCGAGCGCGGTCACCGAGGAGCTGAGCAGCACGAAGTCGAGCGGCATGTCGCCGAAGACCGCGCGCAGCGCCAGCGCGCCGGTGACCTTCGGCAGCAGTTCGGCTGTCGCCTCGGCCGGCCGCGACCCGGTGGACAGTCCGGTGTCGGGCAGCCGCGCGGCGTGCACGATGCCGTCGAGTCCGCCGAGGTCGTCCTCGATGTCGGCGCGTACCGCCCGCAGCGCGTCCACGTCCGTCACGTCGGCGCGCACGTGGCGGACCTGCGCCCCGGCCCGTTCCAGCGCCTCGACCAGGTCCGGCCGGGCGGTCCGGCCGACCAGCACCAGCCGCGCGCCCCGGCGGGCCAGTTCGGCGGCGAACGCCCCGCCGATCCGGCCCAGTCCGCCGGTGATCAGGTAGCGCCCGCCGTCGCGCAGTGCCGGCCCGGTACGCCGGCGCGCCGGCGCGGCCGTGAACCCGCGTGTCCAGCGGCGCCCGCCCAGCCGCAGCGCGACCGCCTCGGCCCGCTCGGCGCCGAGCAGTTCGTCCGCCAGCGCGTCCGCGCCCGGGTCGGCCGGGTCGGCGTCGACCCAGTGGCAACGCAGTCCCTGACGTTCCAG
Organism: Micromonospora sp. D75; assembly: GCF_018070405.1. Taxonomy (NCBI): domain Bacteria; kingdom Bacillati; phylum Actinomycetota; class Actinomycetes; order Micromonosporales; family Micromonosporaceae; genus Micromonospora; species Micromonospora sp. D75. Next base: position 787 of record NZ_JAGPXV010000380.1, on the reverse strand, counting down.
CGGCACCGAGCGCACCACCCCGGCGACTGTGGCATGTTCCGGGCGCAGCAGGTCGGATCCGGTCACGTCGGCCGTCCCGGCGGTCACCACGTCCAGCGCCACGTCGGCGGCAGGCAGTGCCTCCAGCAGCGTCAGCAGCGCGAGGTACCCGTGTTCCTGGGCCGCCGCCACGGCGTCGGCGTCCGGGCCGGCCGGGTCGCCGTCGAGCGCCCACGCGTGCACGATCCGGGCGGCCCGGCCGTCGTCGGCGCACTCGTCGAGCAGGCGCTGGTGGTCGGCGACGCTGGCCGGGCGCAGCCGGTAGCCGTCCGGGCGGACCGCGAAGGCCGGTCCGGGACGTACCACCGTGACGTCCACGCCGCGCTCGCGCAGCCGGTCCGCGAGCGCCGTGCCGCGCTCCCCTGCGGCGAACAACAGCAGCGGGCCGGGCGCCTCGACGGGAGCGGCGTCGGGCAGTTGACCCCAGACCGGCACCTCGACCACGCCGTCGTCGTACCGCTCGTCGGTGGCCGGTCCGGCGGGCGCGGCCGCCGGCTCCGGGTCGATCCAGTGCCGGGCGCGCTGGTACGGGTAGCCGGGCAGCGGCACCCGGCGCGGCGTGCCGGAGGCGGGCAGTCGCACCGGCACCCCGGCCGTCCACAGCCGGCCCGCCGCCTCGTACGCGGTCTGCCTGCCGGTCAGCCGCTCCCCCGGCGCGGGCAGCGTGCGCAGCGGCGCCCGGGCTCCCGCCGGCAGGCTCAGCCGGGCCAGACCGGCGAGCTGCCGGCCGGGGCCGCACTCCAGCAGC
>NZ_JAGPXV010000038.1:0-18849 GCF_018070405.1 Micromonospora sp. D75 | reverse complement strand
GGGTCAGCACCGGCACCGACTCGCCGACGGCGGCGCGTACCGTGCGGGCCACCTCCAGCGTGAGCCGCATCCGGGCGGCCCGGTCGCCGCCCCAGCCGTCGGTGCGCCGGTTGGTCAGCGGGGACAGGAACTCGTGCAGCAGGTAGCCGTGCGCGGCGTGGATCTCCACGGCGGCGAACCCGGCGTCGAGCGCCCGCCCGGCGGCGGTGGCGAAGGCGTCCACCACGGCGGCGATGCCCGCCTCGTCCAGCGCGGTGGGCGTGCGGTACTCCGGCACGAACGGCTGGTCGCCCGGGCCCACCGGGGTCCAGCCGCCCTCGGCGTCCGGCACGCCGCCGCGCGCGGGCGCCCACGGCCGGTACGTGGACGCCTTGAACCCGGCGTGCGCGAGCTGCACGGCCGGCACCGCGCCGTGGGCGGCGACGAACGCGGTGATCGGCCGCCAGGCGTCGACGTGCGCGCCGGACCAGAGGCCGGTGTCCTGCGGGCTGATCCGGCCCTCGGGCACCACAGCTGTCGCCTCGGTGATCACGAGCCCGGCCCCGCCGACCGCGCGGGAGCCGAGGTGGACGCGGTGCCAGTCGGTGGGCAGGCCGTCGGGCCCGGCGCTGTACTGGCACATGGGCGCCAGCGCGATCCGGTTGGGCAGCGTGACGCCGCGCAGGGCGAGCGGGGTGAACAGGGCGCTCATTGTCGAAGATCCTCCGGTCATGGCTTCGGGTGCGCCTCCCGCTTTCGGAAGACGCACCCGAAGAAGTGTGGATCAGGCGGGTACGGGGTCGAGCCGCTCGGTCTCGACCGGCTCGATCAGGTCGCGCTTGCCGGCCGAGTCGTACGCGGCCCGGTCGAGCGTGCCCTCCCGGGCGGCCACGATGGTCGGCACCACCGCTTGACCGGCCACGTTCGTGGCGGTGCGGATCATGTCCAGGATCGGGTCGATGGCCAGCAGCAGGCCGGCCCCGGCCAGCGGCAGGCCCAGCGTGCTCAGGGTCAGCGTGAGCATGACGATCGCGCCGGTCAGGCCGGCGGTGGCGGCCGAGCCGACCACCGAGACGAACGCGATCAGCAGGTAGTCGGTGACGCCCAGGTTCACGCCGAACACCTGCGCCACGAAGATCGCGGCGAGCGCCGGGTAGATGGCGGCGCAGCCGTCCATCTTCGTGGTGGCGCCGAACGGCACGGCGAAGGAGGCGTACTCGCGGGGGACGCCGAGGCGCTCCACCGAGCGCTGGGTCACCGGCATGGTGCCCACCGAGGAGCGGGACACGAACGCCAGCTCGATGGCGGGCCAGGCGCCGGCGAAGAAACGCAGCGGGTTGAGCTTGCCGGCCACCGCGAGCAGCACCGGGTAGACCACGAACAGCACCAGCGCGCAGCCGACGTAGACGGCCGTGGTGAACTTCGCGAGCGGGGCCAGCAGGTCCCAGCCGTACGAGGCGACGGCGTTGCCGATCAGGCCGAGCGTGCCGATCGGGGCGAGCCGGATGACCCACCAGAGCGCCTTCTGCACGATCGACAGCAGCGAGCGGTTGAGCGACACGAACGGCTCGGCGGCGTCGCCGACGAGCAGCGCGGCGGCACCCACCACCAGGGCGAGGAAGACGATCTGCAGGACGTTGCCCTCGACGAACGCGCCGACCGGGTTGGTCGGGACGATGCCGGTGAGGAAGTCGATCCAGGAGCCGGTGGTCTTCGGCGCGGTGGCGCCGGCCGGGTCCAGGTTGACGCCGCGGCCGGGGTCGGTGAGCAGGCCGAGGCCGATGCCGATGCTCACCGCGATGAGCGCGGTGACGGCGAACCAGAGCAGCGTCTTGACGGCGAGCCGGGCGGCGTTGGCGACGCCGCGCAGGCTGACCACGCTGACCACGATGGCGGTGAAGACCAGCGGCGGCACGGCCAGCTTGAGCAGCTGGACGAAGAGGCCGCCGACGGTGTCGAGCGTGCTGGTCAGCCAGGCGAGGTCGGCGGCGCGGGCGAGGAAACCGAGCGCCACACCGAGCACGAGGCCCAGCAGGATCTGGACGGAGAAGGGAATTCTGCGCAGGGCGGAAGCCATGAGGACGGGTCCAAGGTCTGGAGAGGGAAGGCGGGCGTCAGGGCGTGGAGCTACGCCGGACAGACGCCGCTGGCCTGCCGTCGCAGATCGACGTACAGGCGCTCGGTGAGGCACCAGACATTGGTCATCGTCGCGACACGTTACTCCCGTCGCGGGTGGGAACGGAAGGACCGTCGCCGGTGAGGCTCCTTACAGCCAGGTATCCGGAGGTGACCAGTCCCCAGGCGGCGACCACGACCAGCAGCACCCGCTCCGACAGCCCGAGCAGCGTGCTGCGGCCGACCAGCAGAAGCGCCAGCGCGACCACGACGGCCACCGGCAGCGCCACCGCCGCGCCGACCGCGGCGATCCGCCGCAGCCCCTGGTCCGCCGCCCGGGAGAACAGCACCACGAGCATGGCGAGCACCACAGCGGCGGTCGCCGCGATGCTGGCCCCGCCGTGCACCAGGTCCGCCACCGTGGGGGCCTCGAACGGCGGCAACGGGCAGCCCTCGCTGCACGTGACAGCGCCGGACAGCACAGTCGCGACCGCGCCGATGCCGAGCAGCCCGGCCGCCGCCCGCAACCCCGGCGGCAGCGCCCCGGCGAGCAGCAGCAGCGACGCGGCCACCGAGAAGATCCCGATCCGGTACGCCCCGGCGTACCCGCTGTCCGTGATGCCCGCTTCGCTCACGTACCCGGCGGGGCCCGGACCGGGACCGGCGATCACCGCAACGGTCACCGCTGCCACGCCGGCCGCCAGGCAGACGGCGGCGAACGCGGCGGCGATCCGGCGGCCGGTGTCCTCAGCCACGTCCGTGCGGGGTGGTCCAGCCGGACAGGTCGGGGCCGAGCGGCACGATCCGGGTCGGGTTGATCATGTCGTGGGTGGCGTAGTAGTGCCGCTTGATGTGGTCGAAGTCCACCGTCTCGCCGAAGCCCGGCGTCTGGAACAGGTCCCGCGCGTACGCCCACAGCACCGGCATCTCGGTGAGCTTGCGCTCGTTGCACTTGAAGTGCCCGTGGTACGCCACGTCGAAGCGCACCAGCGTGGTGAACAGCCGCACGTCCGCCTCGGTGATCGTGTCGCCCATCAGATAGCGCCGGCCGGCCAGCCGCTCGCTCAGCGCGTCGAGGCGGGCGAACAGCGCGGTGAACGCCTCGTCGTACGCCTCCTGGGAGGTGGCGAACCCGCATCGGTAGACGCCGTTGTTGACGTCCCGGTGGATCTCCGCCATCAGCGCGTCCATCTCCGGGCGCAGCTCGACCGGGTACAGATCCGGTGCGTCCGGCGCGTGGAACCGCCGCCACTCGGTCGAGAAGTCCAGCGTGAGCTGCGGATAGTCGTTCGTGACCACCCGTCCGGTGAGCGTGTCCACGAGCGCCGGCACGGTCACCCGGCCGGTGTAGTCCGCGTCGGTGGACAGGTACGCCTCGGACAGGAAGCCGATGCCGAGCACCGGGTCGAAGCCGTCCGGGTCGAGCGCGAACCGCCAGCCCCGCTCGTCCCGGATCGGGTCGACGGTGCCCAGCGAGATCACCTCGTCCAGCCCGAGCAGGCCGCGCACGATCCGGGCCCGGTGCGCCCACGGGCAGGCCCGGCACCAGATCAGCCGGTAGCGGCCCGCCTCCAGCGGCCAGCGCCCCTGATCGTCCGGCCCGCCGCCCTCCGGGGAGGTGGAGTGCGGGGTGACCCGGCCGGTGAACCGGTTGGGCTGGCGGACGAACGCGCCGCCGCCGCTTGTCTCTGCGCTGAACTGGGCCCCGGACATGCGGCAAACCTATCCGCTCCGGTCACGGATATCCTGGCGCCGGGTACCCCCACCGACCCCTTCCCACCCCCGAAGGACGTACGCGCGATGACAGTGGCCTATCTCGTTGCCGGAGTCCGCACCCCGATCGGCCGGTACGCCGGCGCCCTGGCCGGGGTCCGCCCCGACGACCTGGCCGCGCACGTCGTCCGCGAGCTGGTGGCCCGCCACCCGTCGGTCGACTGGGCGCGTACCGACGACGTGATCCTGGGCTGCGCCAACCAGGCCGGCGAGGACAACCGCAACGTGGCCCGGATGGCCGCGCTGCTCGCCGGGTTGCCGGAGGAGGTGCCGGGCAGCACCGTCAACCGGCTCTGCGGTTCCGGCCTGGACGCGCTCGCCTCCGCCGCCCGCGCGATCGTCGCCGGTGAGGCCGACCTGGTGGTGGCCGGCGGCGTGGAGAGCATGAGCCGCGCGCCGTTCGTCATGCCGAAGGCGGCCACGCCGTTCGCCCGCACCGCCGAGGTGTACGACACCACCATCGGCTGGCGGCTGGTCAACCCGCTGATGCGCAAGGGCTGGGGCGTCGACTCGATGCCGGAGACGGCGGAGAACGTGGCAGCCGAGTTCGGCGTGGACCGGGCCGCGCAGGACGCCTTCGCGTACCGCTCGCAGCAGCGGGCCGCCAAGGCGCAGGCCGACGGCCGGCTGGCCGAGGAGATCGTCCCGGTGACGGTGCCCGCCGGCAAGCGCGAGACGACGCTGGTCGAGGCCGACGAGCACCCGCGCGAGACGACGCTGGCGAAGCTCGCCTCGCTGCCCACCCCGTTCCGTGAGGGCGGCACGGTGACGGCCGGCAACTCCTCCGGGGTCAACGACGGCGCGGTCGCGCTGCTCGTCGCCTCCGCGGCCGCCGTCGAACGCTACGGCCTCACCCCGCTGGCCCGGGTACGCGGCGCGGCGGCGGCCGGCGTACCGCCGCGGATCATGGGCGTCGGCCCGGTGCCGGCCACCCGCAAGCTGCTCGACCGGACGGGCCTGTCGCTCGCCGACGTGGACGTGATCGAGCTGAACGAGGCGTTCGCCGCGCAGGCCGTGGCGGTGCTGCGCGAGCTGGGCCTGCCGGAGGACGCCGAGCATGTCAACCCGGGCGGCGGGGCGATCGCGCTGGGCCACCCGCTCGGCGCCAGCGGCGCCCGGCTGGCGCTGACCGCCGCGCTGGAACTGCGCCGCCGGGGCGGCCGCCGGGCGCTCGCGACCATGTGCGTCGGCGTCGGCCAGGGCATCTCGCTGCTGCTGGAGTCGGCCGACTGACGCCGGCCGGCAGCATCGCCCGTTGTGGATCTCCCATACCTGGCCGTACCGGCCTAGAGTGGTCTGCACCACACGACCCGCCAGCGACGGCGGCGACGACCTGGGGGACCGAGCGATGCAGACGCCGGACGGCGTGCCCACCGAGATCGACCTGAGTCGGCCGAGCGCCGCCCGGGTCTACGACTACTTCCTCGGTGGGGCCCACAACTTCGAGATCGACCGGCAGCTGGCCGAGCAGATCGCGGCCATGACACCGAACCTGGCCGCCACCATGCGCTCGGGCCGGGAGTTCCTGCGCCGGGCGGTACGGGTGCTGCTCGACGCCGGCATCGACCAGTTCCTCGACATCGGCTCCGGCATCCCCACCGTCGGCAACGTGCACGAGGTCGCCCAGGCCGCGAACCCGGACGCCCGCATCGTGTACGTCGACATCGACCCGGTCGCCGTGGCGCACAGCCACGAGCTGCTCGCCGGCAACGAGCGCGCCACCGCGGTCCTGGCCGACCTGCGTGAGCCGAAGCTGATCCTGGACCACGCCCGGTCCAGCGGGCTGATCGACTTCGACCGGCCGCTGGGCATCCTGCTCGCCGGCGTCGTGCACTTCGTCCCGGACGCCGACCGCCCGGCCGACATCCTGGCCACCCTGCGGGCGGCCGCCGCCCCGGGCAGCTACCTGGTCATCTCCCACTCCACGTTCGAGGACCAGCCGCAGGAGATGCTGGACGCGCAGCGGCTGTCCGCGCGTACCGCCACCGAGATCACGCTGCGCTCGCGGGCCGAGATCACCGGCTTCTTCGGCGACTGGACGATCCTCGAACCGGGCGTGGTGCACATGCCGCTGTGGCGGCCCGAGTCACCGTCGGACGTGGACGAGCACCCGGAGCGGTTCGGCGCCTTCGGCGGCGTCGCCCGGCACGACCGCGCCCTCGGCTGATCCCATGCGCGCCCCGGACATCGACGGGGGAGACGTCAGCCGGCCCGGCGCCGTCGCGTACGCCGCCGAGTGGGCTCGTGCGGTGCGCCGCATCGGATTCGTGCCGCTGACCGCGGCCGAGACCGAGCGCCTGCTGGTGCCGCTCACCGAGCGGCTCGGCGAGGCCCTGCTCGCCCCCACCTTCTCCGCCCGCCCGGCGGAGGAGGTGGGACGGGCCCTGGTGCAGGAACCGGTCACCGAGCCCGGCGTGCTCGACTGGTCGGTGCAGGCGCTCGGTGACCGGTTCCTGCAGTGGGTGCTGCCCGGCCGGGCGGAGTCACCCGAACTGCGCGAGCGGGTCGCGCTGCTGCAGGGCGCGTTCGCCGCCGGGTTCGCCCGCGCGTTGCGCGACCGGGTGTTCAGCCAGCAGGAGCGGATCTCCCGTTCCGCCTGGCAGGCGCGGGACACCGTCGAGCAGGCGCTGCGGGACAGCGAGGCCCGCTTCCGGGCGGTCTTCACCGGCGCCGTCATCGGCATCGGCATCGCCGGTGTGGACGGGCAGATCATCGAGGTCAACCAGTCCTTCGCGGACATGCTCGGCTACACCGTCGCGGAGATGCGGCGGATGAACGTGTCGGCGCTGGCCTACGCCGACGACGCGGCCGGCATGTGGGAGCTGTACCAGGAGCTGATCGAGGGCAAGCGGGACAGCGCGCGGGTCGAGAAGCGCTACTACCGCAAGGACGGCAGCGTCGTCTGGACCGACCTCGCGGTCTCGCTGATCCGGCACGACGACGGCCGGCCCCGGTTCACCGTCGCCATGGTCGAGGACATCACCGAGCGGTACGAGCTGCAGCAGCGGCTGCGCTTCCAGGCGCTGCACGACCCGCTGACCGGCCTGCCCAACCGGACGCTGTTCTTCGAGACGCTCGGCACCGTCTTCGACGGGGCGGGCGACGACCAGCGCGTCGGGCTCTGCTTCATCGACCTGGACGGCTTCAAGGCGATAAACGACAGCCTCGGCCACGACCTGGGCGACCGGCTGCTCAAGGTGATCGCCCGCCGGCTCAGCGACTGCGTGGCCGGGCGCGGTCACCTGGTGGCCCGCATGGGCGGCGACGAGTTCGTCATCCTGGTCGACTCCGACGGCGGCATCGACGACGCGGTGGAGGTCGCCGAACTGGCGCTGGCCGCCGTCTCCGCGCCGGTGCACGTCGCCGACCAGCAGCTCGCCGTGTCGGCGAGCATCGGCATCGTGGAGTGCCCGGCGGCGGAAACCAGCGTCGGTGACCTGATGAAGGCCGCCGACACCACGCTGTACTGGGCCAAGGCGGAGGGCCGGGGACGCTGGGCGGTGTACGACCCGGAGCGCAGCGCCGCCGACATCGCCCGCTCGGCGCTGGCCGCGAACCTGCCCGCCGCGCTGGACCGGGACGAGTTCGTGCTGCACTACCAGCCGATCGTGTCGCTGCTGGACGGCACGATGGTGGCGGTCGAGGCGCTGGTGCGCTGGCAGCACCCCGAGCTGGGCCTGATCGGGCCGGACCGGTTCATCGGGCTGGCCGAGGAGACCGGCCTGATCGTCCGGCTCGGCGCGTGGGTGCTGCGTCAGGCGTGCCGCGACGCCGAGTCGTGGCGGCGCGCGTACCCGGAGACGTCGCTGGTGGTCAGCGTCAACCTGGCCGCCCGGCAGGCGGACGACCCGGCCATCGTGGAGACGGTCGCGGAGGCGTTGCAGCACACCGGCCTGCCGGCCGAGCTGTTGCAGCTGGAGCTGACCGAGAGCGCGGTCATGGGCAGCGCGGGTGAGCCGCTGCGGACCCTGCACCAGCTCGCCGACCTGGGGCTGCGGCTGGCCATCGACGACTTCGGCACCGGGTACTCGAACCTGGCGTACCTGCGGCGGCTGCCGATCCACTGCGTGAAGCTGGCGGGCCCGTTCGTCGAGGGGATAAAGGGTGACGGCGGGGACGCGGTCGCCGACCACCGGGACGAGCGGATCGTGGACGCGCTGGTCCGGCTGGCGCACGCGCTGGAGCTGTCGGTGACGGCCGAGGCGGTGGAGACCGAGGTGCAGGCCGAGCGGCTGCGGGCGCTGCGGTGCGACACCGGGCAGGGCCGCCTGTTCGGCGCCCCGATGCCCGCCGACGGCATCCGCGCCCGCCTGGGCGGGTAAGGAAGGGCCCCCTGTTAACGCCTCCGGTAGAGCAGGGGGCCCCGCTTAACACCTCCCGCTCACGCGGCGGCAGGCGAGGAAGGGAGAACGGTGAGCCTCACCGATTCGCAGGCCGTGGTGTCGGTGGTCGCCGCGCTGGCGATCATCGCCGGGCTGGCCGGAGTGGTAGTGCCCGGGCTGCCGGCGCTGCCGCTGTGCTGGGGCGGCGTACTGGTGTGGGCGCTGTTCGGCGGCGCCGGGCCGGGCCGCTGGGCGGTGCTCGCCGCCGCCACAGTGATCGCCGCCGGCGGCACCGTGCTCAAGTACCTGTGGCCCGGGCGGAACCTGAAGCGGACCGGCGTGCCCACGTCGTCGCTGCTGGTCGGCGGGCTGCTCGGGGTGGTCGGCTTCTTCGTGATCCCGGTGGTCGGGCTGCCGATCGGCTTCGTCGGCGGGATCTTCGGCGCGGAGCGGCTGCGGCTGGGCGACACCCGGCTCGCCTGGCCGGCCACCGTGCAGGCGCTGAAGGCGGCCGGGCTGTCCATGCTGCTGGAGTTCATGGCCGGCCTGATGATCGCCGCGCTCTGGGTCGCCGGGTTGCTGTTCGTCTAGAGGTGCGGCGGCGCGGGGCGTCCGGAGGGTACGGCCGATCGCCGTACTTCAGTGAGAGAGAGGTGGACGCCGCGCGCCGCCGCGGACCGGGCGTTGCCGAGCGCCCGGCGCCGGCCCGTCGGGTCGGGCCTGGTCACGCCCACAATGATGCCCCCGGTGGGATCCGGCGACAACGCAATTACCGGGGTACGTATTGACCACCTTGATCGGCCGGGAGCACACTGCGAGCACTCGCACGAGCATCGCCTCGAGGAGGTGTGCAGTGGCCACGACGCCCGCGCCGACCGCCGAGCAGCCGATGGACGACGACGCCCGACGACTCGCCGAACTCGGCTACAAACAGGAGTTGCGCCGCAAGTGGAGCGGCTTCTCCAACTTCGCGATCTCGTTCTCCATCATCTCGATCCTGGCCGGCTGCTTCACCACGTTCGGCCAGGCGTGGAACAACGGTGGCCCGGTGGCGATCTCCTGGGGCTGGCCGCTGATCTCGCTGTTCATCCTGATCATCGGCTTCTGCCTGGCCGAGCTGGTTTCCGCGTACCCGACGGCGGGCGGGATCTACTGGTGGGCGGCGACCATGGGCCGGCCGGTGCACGGCTGGTTCACCGGCTGGCTCAACCTGATCGGGCTGGTCGCGGTGACCGCCTCTGTCGACTACGGCTGCGCCACGTTCCTCAACCTGACGCTGTCGGCGCTGTTCGACGGCTGGGCCGGCACCGGGCACCAGACGTTCGGGCTGTTCGTGGTGATCCTCGCGCTGCACGGGCTGATCAACATCTACGGGCACCGAATCATCGACGTACTCCAGAACGTCTCGGTCTGGTGGCACGTGGCCGGCGCGGCCGCCGTGGTGCTGATCCTGGTCCTGGTCCCGGACAACCACCAGAGCTTCCAGTTCGTGTTCACCGAGCAGTTCAACAACTCCGGCTTCGGTGACGGCGACACCGGCGGGCTGGCGTTCTGGTTCTACGTGCTGCCGCTGGGCTTTCTGCTCACGCAGTACACGATCACCGGCTTCGACGCCTGCGCGCACGTCTCCGAGGAGACCCGCGGCGCGTCCAAGGCCGCCGCGCAGGGGCTGTGGCGGTCGATCTTCTACTCGGCGGTGGGCGGCTGGATCCTGCTGCTGGCGTTCCTGTTCGCGGCCACCGACGTGGACGCGATAAACGAGGCGGGCGGCTTCTCCGGGGCGATCTTCGAGACGGCGCTGACGCCGTTCTTCTTCAAGGCCGTCATCATCATCTCCACCATCGGGCAGTTCTTCTGCGGCATGAGCTGCGTGACGTCGATGTCGCGGATGGCGTACGCGTTCAGCCGCGACCGGGCCGTGCCCGGCTGGCGGCTGTGGTCGACTGTCGACCGCAACGGCACGCCTGTGAAAGCCATCATCGGCGCGACGCTGGCCGGGCTGGTGCTCACGCTGCCCGCGCTCTACCAGCGCGGCGGCATCCCTGTCGCGTTCTACGCGGTGGTGTCGGTGGCGGTGATCGGGCTGTACCTGTCCTTCATCATCCCGATCTTCCTGCGGCTGCGGATGGGCGACCGGTTCACCCCGGGCCCGTGGACGCTCGGCCGCCGCTACAAGCTGCTCGGCTGGATCGCGGTGGTCGAGATCGCCGTCATCTCGATCTACTTCGTGCTGCCGATCGTCCCGGCGGGGGTGCCCGGCAACCCCGACTTCAGCTGGACGGCTGTCAACTACGCGCCGATCGCGATCGGTGGCGTGCTGCTCGGCGTCGCCATCTGGTGGTACGCCTCGGCCCGCAGGTGGTTCACCGGCCCGCGCCGTACCGTCGAACAGGCCGATCCGGAGCCGGAGCCCGCCGAGCCGTCGTAGCTGTCGGTGGGGCCTGCCATGATCCGGCCCATGAATGCGGAAGCGGTGGTACGCGCGCTGTGGGATCGCATGCAGGCCCGCGACTGGGCCGGCGTCGGCGAGCTGCTGGCCGACGACGTGGTGGTGGAGTGGCCGGCCAGCGCCGAGCGGATCGTGGGTCGCGACAACTACGTGAAGATCAACGCCGAGTACCCGGAGGGCTGGTCGATCCGGGTGCTGCGGGTGGTGGCGTCGGGCGAGACGGTGGTGTCCGAGGTGGAGGTGCCGCACGAGGGGATGGGCGTGCACCGGGTCGCGTCGTTCTGGACCGTGCGCGACGGGCGGATCGTCGAGGGCCGGGAGTACTGGACCAGCCTCGGCCATGACCCGTCTCCGCAGTGGCGAGCCGCCTGGGTCCAGCCGATGTGAAGTGGCCTGTTGGTCAGGCTGCGGGTCCGGTCTGCTTGGCCAGGGCGATGAATGACCGCCACGAGGACGGGGTGACGTGGAGGGTAGCGCCGTCGCGGTCCTTGCTGTCGCGTACGAGTACGACTCCCGGCAGGTTGTCGGCCACCTCCACGCAGTCACCACCGCTCGTGCCGCTGCGGGTGGACTTCTTCCAGATCGCGCTACTGAGGTCCATGCTGACTCTCTACTTCCTTTATCAGGGCGACCGACAGGGTCTGCGGCAAGGCTACGCTGCGGACGCCTTCCCACCGTGCCAGGAGCGTCGCCATCGCATCCTCGCCATCGACGACCAGACCCGCAAGCTGGTTCTCCAGGTGCCCCACCCAGCCGCCTTCCGCCGAGTGGGCCAGCGCCAGCGGCCCGGAAAGGCCGACGTGATGACCGGCATCGGCTGGAATAACGTGTAGTTGGACGTGCGGCAGTTCGGCCATGTGCAGCAGGTGCGCGAGCTGCTCGGCCATGATGGCGTCACGGCGGCGGAGCGCTGACTCATCAGTCACTGCGATGACGAGCGGGGGACGGTCGCGAAGCAAGATCTCCTGCCGCTCCAATCGTGCAGCTACCTGCTTCTCCACTTCCTCGTGGGGTCTCGTGCTGTCGAAGCGCAGCACCATCCGGGCATAGTTCGCCGTCTGAAGCAGGCCAGGGATCAGGGACGGATTGAAATACCGAAGCTGACGGGCCGAGCGCTCGGCCTCCAGCCAGGGACGGAACCACGAAGGCTGGCTCTCCCGTTCGGCCATCTTCAGCAGCGTTGTCAGCAGGTCGCCGGTCTTCAGCGCCTCATCTGCTCGCGCAAGGAACACGCGATCCAGCGGACGGGCCCCAGTCTCCACTGCCGAGACCATGGACGCGGAGTAGTGCAGAAGCCTGCCGAACTCCTCCTGACTGAGACCGGCGGCGGAGCGCATCCGGCGGAGGTGCGATCGGATGAGATCGGCTGTCGGTTCCTCCACAGTTCCTCCACAGTCCGTGCGTGAACTTCATTCGACATCCGCCGACCGGCCCGGTGCTTCACTGGTGCGCCGTGACCAGGCTCGATGCCTTCCGACCGTAGCGATGTCCTCACCAGACTGTCACGCATGCGGATTCGCTCGTCGCAGGCGAGCACGGGCGGATTCCAGCCCGGGGCCGCCCGGTCCCGACGATGCCGGGCGGCCCCCTCCATCAACGAGGAGGCCGATGTGCGTGTCCGATGGTTCCGGTGCCGTACCCGGGAGCTGCCCACCCTGCCGAAGCGAGACCCCGGCAGCAACCTGCCGGCGTGGATGCGCGAGCCGACCCGGGTGTTTCCCACGGTTCGCCCGGGCAGCCCAGGTCGTCTGACACCGGCGCAGGAGTGGCGGGCGAACGGGGGCCGCTGGTGACGGCTCTGGTCGGTGTCCTCAGCGCCATCGGGCACGTCGGGTATCAGCCGGACTGGACATGCGAGCGCTGCCGGGAGCCGTGGCCGTGTCCCACCCTGCGTCGCATTCCGCGCGATCAGCTCGATACGGCTGCGCTCATCCGGATGATGGCGTTCCTCGTACGCGGCGCGATCCGGGATCTGCGTGGCCGCGTCGAGGGGCCGGAACCGCCCGAGATCGTCCGGCGGTTCTTCTGGTTCCTTCCGCTCAGCGACGACGAGGCGCGTGCGATCGCCCGAAGGCTGCGGTGATGGGCCGGTGCGTGGTTCCGCACCTGCCTGTGCGCCCGCTCTGGCGGTGCCGCAACTGCGGGGCGGAGTGGCCCTGCCAGCCGGCCCGGCTGTCGCTGCTCGTCGAGTACCGGGAGGACCGCACCGCGTTGCTGCTCTATCTCGGCGGGCTGATGACCGAGGCGCGGGAACAACTCGCCCAACTGAATCCCGACCACGCGCCGGACCTGCACAGCCGATTCCTGGCCTGGGCGCGGGTTCGTGGCTGACGCGGCGCGGGCTGTCCGCGTACCCCAGGGGTCAGATCGTGGGGCGGCGGTGGGTGAGCGGGAAGCGCAGGATGCGGTCGTCGCCGGCCGCCCGGGTGCCGCCGCCGTCGCGGTTGCTGGGCGCGACCCAGAGCGCGCCGTCGGGGGCCACCTCGACGGTACGCAGGCGGCCGTACGTGCCGGCCAGCTCCGCCACCGGTACGCCGACGCGGCCGGCGGCGTCGACGGGCACCGCCCACAGCCGGGCGCCGCGCAGCGCGGCGACGTAGAGCGTGCCCCTGGCGAAAGCGGCGCCGCTCGGGGACGCCTGGGCGGGCGGCCAGACGACGACCGGGTCCCGGAACCGGGGATCACCGGCGACGCCCTCGACGACCGGCCAGCCGTAGTTGCCGCCGGGCACGATCCGGTTCACCTCGTCCCAGGTGCTCTGCCCGAACTCGGTGGCGAACAGCCGGCCGTGCCGGTCCCAGGCGAGGCCCTGCACGTTGCGGTGGCCGTAGCTGTAGACGAGCGAGCCCGGGAACGGGTTGTCCGCGGGCGTCCGGCCGTCCGGGCGGAGCCGCAGGATCTTGCCGTTGCGGCTGGTCAGGTCCTGCGCGCGGGCGGCCACCCCGGCGTCGCCGATCCCGGCGTAGAGCATGCCGTCGGGGCCGAACGCGATCCGCCCGCCGGCGTGCACCGAGCTGCGGGCGATGCCGCTGACCAGCACCCGGGGCGCGCGGGACGAGCCGAGGCGGAACCGGACGATCCGCAGATCCGTGGCGGTGGTGTAGGCGGCGTAGACCCACCGGTCCCGGCGGTACGTGGGGGAGACCGCCAGCCCGAGCAGGCCCGTCTCCCCACCGGCGACCACGTCGGCGATCCGCGCCACCTCGCGGGCCGGGCGTCCGGGGCGTACGCGCAGGATCGTGCCCCGGTCCCGCTGCGCGACCAGGGCGCTGCCGTCGGGCAGGACGCCCAGGCCCCACGGCGCCTCCAGGCCGGTGGCGACGACGTGCGGGCGGCTCAGGTCGTAGCCGGACCAGCCGGAGCGTCCGTCGAAGCCGCGCAGGTCGAGCATGACCGGTCGCGCGTCGGCGGTCGCCGGCCGGTCCGGCCCGGCGGCGGGTCGCCCCTCGGCGGGTCTGCGGTCGGCGTGCGCGTCGGTGGCGGCCAGCACGATCGCGAGGACGGCGGCGACGACCGCGACGGTACGACGGCGCATGTGCTCTCCCCGGTTTCGCACCCGGCCTCGCCGGGGCATTGACGGTGATCCGGTTTGCCAGTAGACCTTGGTGTTGGAGGCCCCTGATGAAACCAACGCCGCTCTCGCTGGAACAGTTGCGGGTCGCCGTCACCGAGGGTGAGATCGACACGGTGGTGCTCGCCCTCACCGACATGCAGGGGCGCTTGCAGGGCAAGCGGTTCCACGCGCCCTACTTCCTCGACCATGTGGTCACGCACGGCAGCGAGGGCTGCAACTACCTGCTCGCCGTGGACGTCGACATGAACACCGTCGACGGGTACGCGATGTCGAGCTGGGAACGCGGCTACGGCGACTTCGCCATGCGCCCCGACCTGGACACGTTGCGCCGGATGCCCTGGCAGCCCGGCTCCGCGCTGCTGCTGGCCGACCTGGAGTGGCTGGACGGCTCCGGCCCGGTGGTCGCCTCGCCCCGGCAGATCCTGCGCAAGCAGCTGGACCGGCTGGCCGCGCACGGGCTGACCGCGTACGCCGGCACCGAACTGGAGTTCGTGCTCTACCGCGACTCGTACGAGGAGGCGTGGCGGCGCGGCTACCGCGATCTGACGCCGGCCAACCAGTACAACGTGGACTACTCGCTGCTCGGCACCGCCCGGGTCGAGCCGCTGCTGCGCCGTATCCGCACCGAGATGGCCGGCGCCGGGCTCACCCCGGAGAGCGCGAAGGGCGAGTGCAACCTCGGCCAGCACGAGATCGCCTTCCGGTACGACGAGGCGGTGCGCTGCGCCGACCACCACGTCATCTACAAGAACGGCGCGAAGGAGATCGCCGCCCAGGAGGGCATGGCGATCACGTTCATGGCGAAGCCGAACGAGCGGGAGGGCAACTCCTGCCACATCCACTTCTCGCTGCGTGACGCCTCCGGCTCGTCGGCGATGCTGGGGGACGGGCCGGCGCACCTGAGCGTCACCGGTCAGCGGGTGCTGGCCGGGCTGCTCGCCACGATGCGCGAGTTCAGCCTGTTCTTCGCGCCGAACATCAACTCGTACAAGCGCTATCAGCCGGGCTCGTTCGCGCCGACCGCGCTGCGCTGGGGCACCGACAACCGCACCTGCGCGCTGCGGCTGGTCGGGCACGGGCAGGGGATGCGGGTGGAGAACCGGGTGCCGGGGGCCGACGTCAACCCGTACCTGGCGATCGCCGCACTGGTGGCCGGGGCGGTGCACGGCATCGAGAACGAGCTGGAGCTGGCGGACGAGTGCACCGGCAACGCGTACGACGACCCGGACGCCGAGCGGGTGCCAACCACGCTGCGTGACGCGCTGGACCTGTGGCAGCGCTCCGAGGTGGCCCGGACGGCGTTCGGTGACGAGGTGGCCGACCACTACGCCAACCAGGCGAAGGTCGAGCTGACCGCCTTCGACGCCGCGGTGACGGACTGGGAGCTGACCCGTGGCTTCGAACGCCTCTGACCCGCCGCCCTCCCTCGCCCCCGCGCCCGCCCTCGCGCCCCCGCTGTCGACGCCGATCTTGCACTTACAGCCCTCGACGCGGGCGTTGTGCGGCTTTCGCCGGGGCAGCAACTACAAGATCGCCGAGCTGAGGGGAGGGGGACCGCGTGGGTGAGGTGATCTCGCCTGTTGACGGGGCGGGGATCGGGGTCGTTCCGGGGTGCTCCGTTGAGGACGTGGATGCGGCTGTCGCGCGGGCTTCCGCGGCGTTCGAGACGTGGCGTCACGTGGCGCCGGGGGATCGGGGGCGGCTGCTGCGGCGGTTCGCGGCCCAGGTCGACGCGCACCTGGAGGAGCTGGCTCTGCTGGAGGTGCGCAACGCCGGGCACACCATCGGCAACGCGCGCTGGGAGGCGGGCAACGTCCGCGACGTGCTCGACTACTACGCGGGCGCGCCGGAACGGCTGACCGGGCACCAGATCCCGGTACCCGGCGGGCTCGACGTCACGTTCCACGAACCGCTGGGCGTGGTCGGCGTGATCGTGCCGTGGAACTTCCCGATGCCGATCGCCGGCTGGGGGTTCGCCCCGGCGCTCGCCGCCGGCAACACGGTCGTGCTGAAACCGGCCGAGCTGACCCCGCTGACCGCGCTGCGCCTGGCCGACCTGGCCCGCGACGCCGGCCTGCCTGACGGCGTGTTCACAGTGCTGCCCGGTCAGGGCAGCGTGGTCGGCGAGCGGTTCGTCACCCACCCGGCGGTCCGCAAGATCTGCTTCACCGGCTCGACCGAGGTCGGCACGCGGATCATGG
Source organism: Micromonospora sp. D75 (assembly GCF_018070405.1). Classification (NCBI taxonomy): domain Bacteria; kingdom Bacillati; phylum Actinomycetota; class Actinomycetes; order Micromonosporales; family Micromonosporaceae; genus Micromonospora; species Micromonospora sp. D75. The sequence goes on along the minus strand of NZ_JAGPXV010000038.1, from coordinate 2,436 downwards.
CCGGCTGCGCCGCCCAGGTGAAGCGGGTGACGCTGGAGCTGGGCGGCAAGTCGGCCAACATCGTCTTCGCCGACGCCGACCTGGAGAAGGCGGCGGCCACCGCGCCGTACGCGGTCTTCGACAACGCCGGCCAGGACTGCTGCGCCCGCTCCCGCATCCTGGTCCAGCGTCAGGTGTACGACAGGTTCCTGGAACTGCTCGAACCGGCCGTACGGGCGGTGCGGGTGGAGGACCCGGCCCGGGACACGGCCGAGATGGGCCCGCTGATCTCCGCCGCGCACCGGGACCGCGTCGCCGGGTACGTCGACGGCGCGGACGTCGCGTTCACCGGCTCCTGCCCCGACGGCCCCGGCTTCTGGTACGCCCCGACGGTGCTGCTCGCCGGCTCCCCGGCCGACCGGCACTGGCGGGAGGAGGTCTTCGGCCCGGTCGTCTCGGTGCTGCCGTTCGACGACGAGGCGGACGCGATCCGGCTCGCCAACGACACCGAGTACGGCCTCTCCGGCTCGATCTGGACCCGGGACGTCGGGCGGGCGGTGCGGGTGGCCCGCGCGGTCGAGGCCGGCAACCTCAGCGTCAACTCGCACTCCTCGGTGCGCTACTGGACCCCGTTCGGCGGGATGAAGCGTTCCGGCCTGGGCCGGGAGCTGGGTCCGGACGCGCTGCACGCCTTCACCGACGTCAAGAACGTGTTCATCGGCACCGAGGAGTGATCACAGTGCAGGGACGGCTTTCCGACCGGGTGGCGGTCGTGACCGGCGCGGGCAGCGGCATCGGGCTGGCCACCGTGCGGCGCTTCGCCGCCGAGGGCGCCCGGGTGGTGTGCGTGGACATCGACGCCGACGCCGGTACCCGGGCCGCGCAGGAGGTGGACGGCGAGTTCGTCGCCGCCGACGTGGCCGACGAGACGGCGGTCCGCGACCTGTTCGACGGGGTGGTGCAGCGCCACGGCCGGGTGGACGTGTCGTTCCACAACGCGGGCATCTCGCCGCCGGACGACGACTCCATCCTGGAGACCGGCCTGGACGCCTGGGAACGGGTGCTGCGGGTGAACACCACGAGCGTCTACCTGTGCTGCAAGTACGTCATCCCGCACATGCGGCGGCAGGGCAAGGGCTCGATCATCAACACCGCGTCGTTCGTGGCGCTGATGGGCGCGGCGACGTCGCAGATCGCGTACACGGCGAGCAAGGGCGGGGTGCTGGCGATGACCCGGGAGCTGGGCGTGCAGTTCGCCCGCGAGGGCATCCGGGTCAACGCGCTGTGCCCCGGTCCGGTGGCCACGCCGCTGCTGCTGGAGCTGTTCGCCAAGGACCCGGAGCGGGCGGCCCGGCGGCTGGTGCACGTGCCGATGGGCCGGTTCGGCGATCCCACCGAGATCGCCGCCGCGGTGGCGTTCCTCGCCAGCGACGACGCCTCGTTCATGACCGCCGCGCAGTTCGTCGTCGACGGCGGCATCACCGGCGCCTACGTCACACCGCTATGAGGCCGGTCATCGGCATCACCGCGTACGTCGAGCCGGCCGGCTGGGCGGTGTGGCGGGACGTGCCGGCGACGCTCGTGCCGCACGCGTACGTCCGGGCGGTCACCGCGGCGGGCGGCCGGGCCGTGGTGCTGCCCCCGGACGACGCCGACGCGGACGTGCTGGGGATGCTGGACGGGCTGCTGCTGGCCGGCGGCGCGGACGTCGGCCCGGAGCGGTACGGGCAGCCGCCCGACCCGCGCACCGAGAGCCGGCCGGAGCGCGACGCCGGGGAGACGACGCTGCTGAGCGCCGCGCTCGCCGCCGACCTGCCGGTGCTGGGCGTGTGCCGGGGGATGCAGCTGCTCGCGGTGGCGTACGGCGGCCTGCTCCACCAGCACCTGCCGGACGTGGTCGGGCACGACGGGCACCGTCCCGCGCCGGGCGTGTACGGGTCGCACCCGGTGCGCTTCGCCGCCGGCAGCCGGACCGCCGAGGTGATGGCCGGGGTGGACCGGGTCAACTCGTACCACCATCAGGCGGTGGCCGACCCCGGCGGCCTGGCGGTGACCGGCTGGGCCGACGACGGGGTGATCGAGGCGGTGGAGGATCCGGCGCGGCGCTTCGTGCTCGGGGTGCAGTGGCATCCGGAGAACGAGCCGGACCCGCGACCGGTGGCCGCGCTGGTCCGGTCCGTGGTGTCGGCCAGATCACACACTCACATTTCGTAGGTGGGGACAGCTGAATCTCCGGCCTGGTCATCCCGGCCGGACCGCCCGAGTCGCCCCGGCCCGTCTGTTACGCCAGGATGAGGCGGAGGTAACCAGCGTCGAACGGTGCGGGTGCGTTACGTTGCTCGTCCGTCGGGGTAGTAGGCGGGGACGGTCGGCGTGACAGCGCCGACCGTCGTGATCATGGCCGGAGCGGGAGGCTGCATGGGCTCGGCCCAGGGGGGCGGGGACGACAGTCGTTCG
>NZ_JAGPXV010000379.1:0-5785 GCF_018070405.1 Micromonospora sp. D75 | reverse complement strand
CGTAGGTACTCAGCTGGTAGAGCTCGTCGGCCTTCGGTTTGGCCTGCCAGTGCCGGTACTTGGCGTCGTACACCGCCACGGGCTTGTGCTGTTCGTCGAGGATGACGAAGTCCGCGTACGCGGTCATGGGCTGTGGGTCGTCGGTGAGCGCCACGGGGTGTTGAGCTGAAATTCGGTGTCCGGCTGGTAGTTGGTTCGCGAGCCAGTGGCCGACGTAGGTCTCCCAGACCTTCGTCATGTTGAACAGGACCGTGACGCCGGAGGCACCGGCGGCGGTCGGAAGCACGGTTTGGCCGGCGAGGACGAGCAATGCCAGCGCGTAGGCTTTTTGGTATCGCGACGGTATGAAGGTCGGGCGGCGCTGCATCAGTCGTTGAGGGTCTGCGACTTGCGAGATCGACGCGAGGCATGGGCTGAGTGCTCGCAGCCGGGCCGACAGCGCCTGATCGGGGTAGTGCTGCTGTAGGAGCACTCGGTGCGCGGCGGCGATGGTCTGGTTGAGCTGAATGTCCTGGGTCAGGCGCTTGGCCTTGGTTACCAGGCGATCGGGGCGCCCGAGATACTTGGCGAGGTGGGTAGTCACATCGGGGCTGCCAGGGTAGGGCGATCGGGTGAAAGTTCGAGCTTGGTACTCCTTGGCTAAGCCAAATCCGACCAGGCGCTCTGTCTCCCGAGCGAAAGCGGTGGCGATGAGATCGACCAGGCCACGGCCGGCGCTGCCAGCGGCTGCGGTGTCGCGTAGCAGCACGGGCGGGCGTGTGGCAAGCTGCAGCAGCTCACGGAGATCCGCGAATGGAAAGCGGCTGGCGATGTCGACCGTGCGCAGGGAACCGAGCGTGAATCGTCCAACGTACGGCCCTGGTTGCACGTCATAGAGCCCGGGCTCCCCAGACGGCAGGATCTGCTGGATGATCCGGGGCTCGTCCCGTCGGGCCGCCGAGCCGCGGGTCAGCCGTCCCAGTTCGCCGGCTTCCCGCTCGGTGAGCGCGACCCGGCTGACCTTGTATTCGCGCAGGTGCAGCATTCAGCTTCGCTCGGCGATGAGGGCGCGGATATCGACGTCCAACCGGTCCAGATCTTCTGGCCGCTCGAACCAGTGCTCTGCCAGGTACGGGTACAGCTGGTAGGACCAGATGGTCTCGGCTGTTGCGGCGTCGATCTGCTCGACCATCCAGTACGAGTGGCCAGGGCTGACCGGTGACTGGCGACCAACTCGGTCGCGGATCATCCGGAACATGCCGAGCAGCAGGTCGGCGTCCACGTCGGAGCGTACGCTGGACCACCTGGTGAGAACGTCATCGCTGGGGTGCAGGTGGAAGGCGTTGAACCTGCGGCGCAGGGCGAAGTCAACGAGTGCGAGGCTGCGGTCTGCCGTGTTCATGGTCCCGAGGATGATGACGTTGGGCGGCACCGAGAACTGCCGTTGCGAGTACGGCAGCACTGCTGGTTTGACAGCCCGGTACTCGAGCAGGAAGAGCAGCTCGCCGAAGACGGCAGCAAGGTCAGCTCGGTTCATCTCGTCGATGACGAGCACGAACACGTCATCGGGTGGGCCCTTGCGTGCCCGCTCGCACAGCTTCAAGAACACCCCATCGCGCGGGGTGTAGCGCAGGGCGCCGCCGTCGGCCAAGTCGGGCCGCAGGCCTTCGACGAAGTCTTCGTAAGAGTATGCCGGGTGGAACTGCACGAGTTCGACATGGTCGGGCGAGGTCGCGAGGTGATGGGCAAGCTTCAAAGCGACCCACGTCTTCCCGGTCCCAGGGGGCCCGAAGAACACCGCTTGACGCATCGGTCCGTGTAGCGCCGCAACCCATTTGTCGATCTGCTCCACGGGCAGGAAGCACTGGTCTGCCACCTGTTCAACGGTGAGTCGTCCGCTCGGAAGAACATCGACAGTTGTCGCTGTCTCGGCAACGGGCCCTGCGACGCTTGGTGCGGTGGCGGCCCGCATGATGTTTGTGAGCACCGCGTCCGCTTCTTGTGGCGCGACACCATACTGTTCACGCCACATCCGCAGGGCCTGACAGAATCGCTCGTAGCCGACCTGACCGTCCGCTCGGAACGTCTTGCCGGATACGTGAGCGAGGCCCTTCATCGTGGCATTGATACAGACCCCGAACTGCTCCGGATCGCGTAGATACAGCAGCATGCTCGGCAACGACGAGCCTGCACCGGGCAGCACCGAACGGTCGGTGAACATGCGGCCGAGCAACGCCAATGCCTCGTCGGCCGGAGAGGACCACAGCTCCGCGACTACGCGGTTGAACCGGTCGATGTCTTCGGTCAGCTTGTTCATCACGGCCCCGGCGAAGCCGGGCGAAAACCGGTCCAGGCGCACCTGGCCGGTCTTCTCATGCCGGTTGAACAGCCGCCCCAGCTGCAATGCCTCGTCGACGCTCATGGAGCCAGCGCGTTTGTCGAGTAGGTCGCGGGCATCCGCCTCGGCCTCGACGCGTGCCGCCACGAACCGCTCGCCGAAGATCTCCCGAACCTCGGCTAGCGATTGGGGTGTCGTGCCAAGTGCTGACTGGGTATCGTTCCCCATCGCTCTCCCTGCGATCCAGTGGGCCCACTACGAATTGGCGGCGTCAGCGAGAAGCCTACGCCCGCTGCCCGAACGCGCAGACCTCGCCGACGGGGGCTCTGGGACTGGCTTGATGAAAGCCGCCTCGCATCGGCCTGACATCGGGCATCAACTGATGGATCCGCGGGTTGCCGACTCACTGGCCCTGCTCGGGGCAGCTGAAGCGTGTCTCCATCAGGTCGAAACTGTCAGCAGCAAATTCTGTCGCGGCCGCAAGTGCCTCGCGCTTCGTTGTCCGTCCCCTCGGAGCCTGGCGGCATTCTCGCTCACCTCCGCCGGCCGCAGCAGGTCCTCGACCGGGTCGCAGTCGAGCGCGCTGGGCCACGTGCGTGGGTTCACGTGTGCCGACCCGACGTCGATACACGTAGGCCAACCGCAGGTCGGCGCCGCCGATGGGGTGTGGCCGACGTCAATCCCGTGTCGGGGCGAATAGTAGATCGGCAGGGCGGTGTCGAGCCCATTGACTCCACTGCCACCACCGGGCAGTCGCGCCAGAGCTCATCGAGCTGGCCAAGGCGCGGGGCGGGATCGGTCGAGTCACCGGGCACCGCGTGGCGCAGCAGCGCCGCCGTGGTCCGCAGCTCACGCAGGGCGTCCCGGCTGGATGCCCGTGCCTGAGCCAACGCCGCGCGCCGCGTCTGGACGCTGGTCGAAGGCGGCCACAGGCACTCCCGTCTGCACGTTCACCGCCGCTATCGGGTGCGCGACCGCATCTTGGAACTCCCGCGCCAGCCGCAACCGCTCCTGCTGCACTCGCGGGTGCGCCTCCCGTTCCCGGTCTGCGGCGGCCCGCGCCTCTCGTACGGCGAACTCGGCCAGCAGCTCCCGGCACCCCCCCGCACCGCCTCGCTCGCAGCGACGCGACTGCCGGCCACAGCATGTCCGCGACCGGAGCTTTGGATCGGCCGCCGACCGGCGCGCGCTTTGCCGACGCCGGGCTCCGGCCTGGTGCGATCGGCCCGCTGGTGACACTCTGCTGAGATGGGAGACCAGCCAGGAGGCCCGCTCACCGACTCCGAAGTGGCAACCATGTTCCGCTTGCTGGCGCGGTTTGCTGAGCACGATCTGGACCAATGGGACAACTGGCGATTGAACACGTCCCACGGGCCGGTGTACGTCAATGTCAGCCGAGCGCTGGGACCGGGCTGGCAGGACGAGATGTTCACCCCTGTCTGGCCGCTGCTCCCACGCTTCACGGAGGCCGACCGGGGCGACGCCTCTGGCGGGTAGGGCCTCCGGCGCGACGACATCGGCTCCAAGCTCGTGAAGATCCTCGATGCCCAGGGCCACGAAGCGGTGGCGGCGTCGCCGAAGACCGGCGTGAACACGCTGACCGGCGAAGGAGTGGCGGAGGCGCTGACCGGTGCCGCGGTGGCCGAACGCTCGCTGGTTCCCGCCGACGGCGCCCGCATCGCCGGTACGCGCCTGGACGAGTGGCGAACGCGGGCGAGCCACGGTCAGTGAATCGGCGCGAGGGCCGATACGCGATGCCGCTGTCGTCCGACGGATCGAGGCGCGTTGCGGCCGCCGAGTACTACGTGAGACGCACGCCTTTGGACGTCAGGTATTCGATGAGCCCTTCGGCCGAGCTGACCAGATGGTCGGTCATCATGTGCTCGACCCGTTCCCCGTCGCCTGCCCGCATCGCCGCGAGAATTCCCTCGTGGTCGGCGTTCGAACGCTTCCTCCACTGCGGCACTTCGAGCAGGTAGTCGCGCGGCACGTTCAGCGACACCACCCTGATCGCGGCCATCAGTTTGCGGGATCCGGAAAGCTTGTTGATGTGCCGGTGGAACTGCCAGTTGAGGTCGGCGAGGTTGGTGCGTTCGGAGTTCTCGTGGTAGCTCTCCATGCGCCGGTGCAGGTCTTCGAGGACCGCGTAGTCCGCCTCGGTGGCGAACTCGATCGCCCGCCGCGCGGCGAGCCCGTTGAGCATGCCCTCGATGAGGAACGAGTCGCGCAGGTCGGCCTTGTTCAGCGGCGCGACGACTGTGTGGCGGCCGCCGTCGAGTTCGAGCAGGCCGTCGTAGACCAGCTCGCGCAGGGCGTCACGCACGGGCATGCGGCTCGTGCCGAAGTGCTCGCAGAGTTCCTGTTGCGACAGTCGTGTGCCGGGCAGCAGCCGGCCGAAGAAGATGTCCTGCCGGAGGGCGGCCGCGATCTGGGTGCCCAACGGATCTCGCTGGATCACCGCTCGGGCGCTGGCGCTGCTGTCGATGCCCACCTGTCCGCCTCTCTCACGTGGTGAACGTGTGCACGGTATCCGGTGCCGGGGAGGATTCACGAATTTGCCATGCCCAATGGGGCGAGTATGGCCCGACACGGCCTATCCGGCTCGACCGGATTCGGCGATGTCGGTGAGCATGCGGTGCCGGCGGACCGCGTGCTCGAAGTCCGGTACGGCGCCGTCGCCGGCCGCCAGCAGGGCGTACGCCTCAGCGACCGGACCGGCCGGCGCGGCCAGGCCGGATGAGCGGTCGTAGCGGGCCGGGACGGGCAGGTCGGTGAGCTCGCGGTCGTCGTCCCGCCCGCCGCGGATGCGGACGGGGCCGTGTTGCAGGTGCCCGGGGCAGGTCACGAGCAGTTCGCCCGAGGTCCCGGTGATCTCCCAGCGGAGTCCGTCGCCGCGTGCCGGTCCGCCCCGGTAGTGGACGGTCGCCACGGCGTCGTCGTCGACGAGCCCGACCGCCACGACCTGGTCGTCGGTGCGTTTCTCCGCGATCTCGCCGGTGCGGGCGTGGCGTACCCGGGGTAGCCGGTTGGCGGTCAGCGCGCGTACCGGCCGCAGCTCACCGAGGACGGCGCACAGGGCGTCGACGGCGTGTCCGAACGGCACGGACAGCAGCGTCGCTCCGTACGCGGGGTCGAGGGTGTAGGCGGCGTACGAGCCGTAGGTCGGTCCCCACAGCCCGCCGGCGCCGGTCATCGTGGTCGACAGCACCCGGCCGACGTAGCCGTCGGCGATCAGGTCGCGCAGGTACCGGATCGGCGCCGCCGACCGGGCCTGGAGACCGACGGCGGTGCGCGTCCCGCGCGCGGCGGCGGCGAGTTCCTCGGCTTCGGCGAGGCCGGTGCCCAGCGGCCATTCGCAGAGCACGGGTTTGCCGGCCGCGAGCGCCGGCAGCAGGCAGGCCCGGTGCCGGTCGGCCCGCACGGCGACGACGATCAGGTCGACACCTTCGTCGGCCGCCAGGTCCTCGA
>NZ_JAGPXV010000378.1:0-5800 GCF_018070405.1 Micromonospora sp. D75 | reverse complement strand
ACCACGTCACCCGCCTCGGCGAAGATGACGAGCGCGGCCCGGGCGGCCGGCAACTCCTCCGCGCCCGCGCCGTGCTCGGCGGCCAGCCGGGCCGCGCCGAGCATCGCCCAGGCCCGCAGCGTGGACCGGGTGCCGGCGGTACGCGGATCGGCCAGCAGCCGCCGCAGCCAGCGCCGGCCGGAGACGTCCCGCCCGCGCAGCCGCCACCACCGGGGCAGCGACGCGGCCAGCAGCAGCGCCGTCTCCGGCGCATGCTCGGCGGCGTACGCGAGGGCGGCGGTGATGTCGCTCGTCGCCTCGTCGAGCAGGCGTACCGCGCCGGACAGCTGTGCGCCCACCAGCCCGGGCGCGGTGCGGTGGACGAACCTGGCGATCACCGCGGCGTGCCGGAGCCGGATCCCGGCGGTCTCGCCCTCGACGTCGGCCTGCTCGGCCGCGAAGTCACGGACCGCGTCCAGCAACCGGAACCGGAACGGGCCGGCGCCCCGGACGCTGAGCAGGCCCAGCTCGCGCAGCCGGTCCAGCATCGGCGCCGCGTCCCACCGCTCGCCGCCACCGGCGAGCAGCTCCCCGGCGAGCAGCCTCCCGGCGAGCAGCTCCTCGGCCAGCTCGACCGACCAGCGGTTACGGAACGCGGAGAGCCGCCGCAACGCGGCCCGGTCGGCGGGCGCGAGCAGGTGGTAGCTGCTGGCCACCGCCTCGCGCAGCGTCACCGTGCCGGCCGATCGGTCGGCGGCGGGCTCCCACCCGGGATGGGCGCCGGTCAGGTCCAGCACGAGGTCGCCGTAGCGGTCGAGCAGTTCGGTGACGTCGAGGATGCGTCCCCGCGCCGCCATCAGCTCGATCGCCAGCGGCAGCCCGCCGAGGCGGCGTACCAGCGCGGCGAGCGCCGGCAGCTCGGCCGCCGTGGGTGGTTCGCGGCGGGCCTGGGCGAGGCGGGCGGCGAACAGCGCCGCCGCGGGCCAGCGATCCAGGTCGGCCCGGTCGGCGGGCGCGGCGTCCGCCGGTGGCACGTCGAGCGGCGCGACCGGGCGGACCAGCTCGCCGGGCAACCCGACCGGGCGGCGGCCGGTCACCAGCACCCGGAGATCCGGCGCGGCGGCGGTCAGGGCGCGAAGCGCCCCGGCCACCGGCTCGGGCGCCCGGTCGACCGCGTCGACGACCAGCAACGCCGGCCGGCCGTCGAGCCGGCAGGCGAGGTCGGCCAGCCGGTTCACACCGAACACCGACGCGGACGCGGCGAGCACGTCGGCGACGTCCGAGCCCTCCCCGACCAGCACCCCGCTGACACCGCCCGGGTGCCGGGCCGCCACCGCGTGCGCGACAGTGACGGCGAGCGCGGTCTTGCCGACCCCGGCGAGCCCGACCAGGCTCACCACCGGGTGGGCGTCGAGCAGACCGGACACCTCGGCCACGTCCCGGTCGCGGCCCACCAGGGGTACGGGCTGGGGCAACGCGACCGGCGCGGCCGACGGTCCGGCGGCTGCGGTGTCGGGGAGGCGGGGTCCGGGCCGGGCCGGCGTGGGCCGGGCGGTGGCGACGAACTCCCGCCGGTCGTCACCGGCCAGGCCGAGCGCGTCGGCCAGCAGATCCACTGTGGTGCGCTGAGGGCGGACGGCCCGCCCTCGCTCCAGATCGCGGACCGTCCGCACGCCCACGCCGGCCCGGCCCGCCAGCTCGGCCTGGGTCAGGCCGGCGGCGAGCCGGTGCCCGCGCAACAGATCGGACAGACCGGTGCGACCGCCTGGGCTCCGCGCACCGTCATGATCCGGAGTCATGGGCACGAAGAGTACGGATCGACTCCGACGCTCCACAGCCCATCGTCACCCACCCGACCGTCCCCTGCCGTTATCCGACAGGACGCGGACGAGTGCGCCTCTCACATGCCGAGGTCGCGGGCGATGATCATGCGCTGCACCTCGCTGGTGCCCTCACCGATCTCCAGGATCTTGGAATCGCGCCAGAAGCGGGCCACCGGGTACTCGTTCATGAAGCCGTACCCGCCGTGGATCTGCGTCGCCTCGCGGGCGTTGTCCACCGCGACGGTGCTCGCGTGCAGCTTGGCGATCGCCGCCTGGCGCTTGAACGGCTCACCGGCGAGCATCCGCGCGGCGGCGTCGTAGTAGGCCAGCCGGGCGGTGTGCGCCTTCATCTCCATGTCCGCGATCTTGAACTGGATGGCCTGGTAGTTGCCGATCGGCTGACCGAACGCCTGGCGCTCCTTGGCGTACTTGATCGACTCGTCCACGCAGCCCTGGGCCAGGCCGACGGCGAGCGCCGCGATGGCGATCCGGCCCTCGTCCAGGATGCGCAGGAACTGGGCGAAGCCCCGGCCGCGCTCGCCGAGCAGGTTGGCCGCCGGCACCCGGCAGTCGTCGAACGTCAGCTCGTGCGTGTCCGACGCGGTCCAGCCGACCTTCGAGTAGCCGGGCGCGACGGTGAAGCCGGGCGTACCGGACGGCACGATGATCGTGGACAGTTCCTTGCCGCCGTCCGGCCGCGTACCGGTGACTGCGGTGACGGTGACCAGCGCGGTGATGTCGGTGCCGGAGTTGGTGATGAACGCCTTCGAGCCGTTGATCACCCACTCGTCGCCGTCCAGGACCGCCCGCGTCCGGGTGCCGCCCGCGTCCGACCCGGTGCCCGGCTCGGTGAGCCCGAACCCGGCCAGCGCCTCACCGCTGAGCAGCTTCGGCAACCACTGCGCCTTCTGCTCCTCGGTGCCGAACCGGTAGATCGGCATCGCGCCGAGCGACACCGCGGCCTCCAGCGTGATCGCCACGCTGGAGTCGACCCGGGCCAGCTCCTCCAGGGCCAGGCAGAGCGCGAAGTAGTCGCCGCCCATACCGCCGTGCTCCTCCGCGAACGGCAGCCCGAACAGGCCCATCTTGCCCATCTGACGGACGATCTCGTACGGGAAGGTGTGCTGCTCGTAGTGCTCGGCGATGGTGGGCGCGACCACCTCGCGGGCGAATTCCCGGACGCTCTCCCGCAGCGCCTGCTGCTCCTCGTCGAGCCGGAAGTCCATGTCGATCCTCCTGGAAAGGGCGGGCCGCCGGGCGCTCGTGACGCCGTGAGCGGCTGAAGCGTTAGGAGGGGCCCCTTTACATGCACCAGGCGTTAAGAGGGGGCCCTTCCTTACCGGGTCAGACGGGGGTGACGCCGTGGCGGCGCCGGGAGAAGTGCCGCTCCTTGCCGCGCGCGGCGGCGAACCGGCGTACCAGCTCGGCGCGCAGCTCGTGCGGCTCGACGATCGCGTCCACCACCAGCTCGCTGGCGAGGCGGACCACGTCGATGTCGCGCTCGTACTCCTCGCGCTTCGCGGCCACGAACGCGGCCCGCTCGGCCTCGTCGGAGATGGCGGCGATCTTGTTGGCGTAGACCGCGTTGACGGCGGCCTCCGCGCCCATCACCGCGATCTTCGCGGTGGGCAGCGCGATCGTGGCGTCCGGCTCGAAGCCGGGGCCGGCCATCGCGTAGAGACCCGCGCCGTACGCCTTGCGGACCACCACACAGATCTTGGGTACGGTCGCCTCGGAGATCGCCGTGATCATCTTCGCACCGTGCCTGATGATCCCCTGCTTCTCCACCGCGCTGCCGACCATGAAGCCGGGCACGTCGGACAGGAACAGCAGCGGCACGTTGAACGCGTCGCAGAGCTGCACGAACCGGGTCGCCTTGTCGGCCGAGTCGACGAAGAGCACGCCGCCCTTGAACATCGAGTTGTTGCCGACCACGCCGACGACCTCGCCGTTCAGCCGGCCGAACCCGATGGTCAGCTCCTTGGCCCACAGCGCCTGGATCTCGAAGAAGCTGCCGGAGTCGAGCAGACCCTTGACGTACCGGCGCATGTCGAACGCCTGCCGCTCGCTGGCCGGCACCAACGCGGCCAGGTCGGCCTTCTCCGGCGCGTCCACCGCTTCGGCGGCGGGCGGGTCCTGCTTCCAGTTCGACGGCAGGTACGACAGGTAGGTCCGTACCACGTCGAGCGCGTCGTTCTCGGTCTTGCAGAGGAAGTGACCGACGCCGGACTCGGCGCAGTGCACCTTGGCGCCGCCCATCGCCTCCAGCGTGGTCTTCTCGCCGGTGACCATCTCGACCATCCGGTCGGAGCCGAGGTACATGCTGGCGTTGCCGTCCACCATGGCGACCACGTCGCAGAACGCCGGGATGTACGCCCCGCCCGCCGCGCTCGGCCCGAACAGCGCGCACACCTGCGGGATCGAGCCGGAGGCGCGGACCTGGTTCCAGAAGATCTTCCCGGCGCCGCGCCGGCCGGGGAACAGGTCGACCTGGTCGGTGATCCGGGCCCCGGCCGAGTCGACCAGGTAGACCATCGGCACGCCGGTCGCGTACGCCCGCTCGATGATCCGGATGATCTTCTCGACGGTACGCGCGCCCCAGCTGCCGGCCTTGACCGTGGAGTCGTTCGCCATCAGGCAGACCTGGCGGCCGTCGATGGTCGCGGTGCCGGTGACGACGCCGTCGGCGGGCAGCCCGTCGGCCATCGCGTTGGCGTAGAGCCCGTCCTCAACGAAGGAGCCCTCGTCGACCAGGTACGCCACCCGCTCCCGGGCGAACAGCTTGCCCTTCGCGGCGTTCGCCGCGTGGTACTTGTCCGCACCACCGGCGCGGACGCGCTTGCGCAGCTGCTCCAGTGCCTCACCGTCGAGCGTCACGCCGACTCCCGTTGCCACCGCCCGCGCAGGGCGCCACCGACCTGAACGATCGTTAGGCTACCCCACCGCCGCCCTCTCCGGCGACCCGCTCCTCGCACCCCCACCCATCCACTCCCGTGATCAAGGAGTTTGCGTCCTCCGCGCGACCGAATGAGGACACAAACTCCTTGATCAACGCGCGAAACGGTCAGGAGGGGAGGGGGGTCAGGCGGGTTCGGGGGCCGGCTCGGAGGACTCCGGACGGGAGTTTCTTGCCCACCAGGCTCTCGGCCAGCTCGGCGGCAGCGATCAGGACGTCCAGGTCGATGCCGGTGTCGATGCCCATGTCGTGCAGCATGTGCACCGCCTCCTCGGTGGCCAGGTTGCCGCTGGCGCCCGGCGCGTACGGGCAGCCGCCGAGGCCGCCCACGCTGGCGTCGAACTCGGTGACGCCCAGCTCCATCGCGGTGAGCATGTTCGCCAGCGCGGTACCCCGGGTGTTGTGGAAGTGCAGCAGCACCGGCAGGTGGGCGTTGCGGTCCCGCACCGCCGTGACCAGCTCGCGGACGCGCCGGGGCGTACCCATGCCTGTGGTGTCGCCGAAGGCGACGCGGTCCGCGCCGTCGCGGGCGACCCGGTCCACGATCGCGGCGACCCGGCGGGGGTCCACGTCGCCCTCGTAGGGGCAGCCGAAGCTGGTCGCCACGATCACCTCGGCGGTCGCGCCCGCGCCGTGCAGCAGGTCGATCAGCTCGGCGATGTCGTCCAGCGACTCGTCGGTGGAGCGGTTGACGTTACGGCGGTTGTGCGTGTCGCTGGCCGAGACCACCACCTCGATCTCGGTGAAGCCGGCGGCCAGCGCCCGCTGCGCGCCCCGGGTGTTCGGCACCAACGCGGAGTAGCGCACCCCGTCGGCCTTCTCCGCCCGCTGCCACACCTCGTCGGCGTCGGCCATCTGCGGAATCGCCCGGGGGTGGACGAAGGAGACGGCCTCGATGCGCCGCACCCCGGTACGGGACAGCGCGTCGAGCAGCCGCACCTTCGCGTCGGTGGGGATCGGCTCCTCGTTCTGGAGGCCGTCCCGGGGACCGACCTCACGGATGCTCACGGAGTCGGGGAGTTCCGCCATCAGGTTCACCTCG
>NZ_JAGPXV010000377.1:0-5814 GCF_018070405.1 Micromonospora sp. D75 | reverse complement strand
TCTCCGGCATCATCCGCAAGATGGCCGAGGGCAGTGCGGCGCGCGGCACCACCGGCCGCTCGGCCGACGCGCTGGCCGAGCACCGCAGCACGATCGAGGCGTACGAGAAGCTCTGCGCCGACCTGGGCCACGACCCGGCGGATGTGGCGCTGGCGTGGCTGCTGTCCCGTCCGGGCGTGACCGCCCCGATCGTCGGCCCGCGCACGATGGACCAGCTCGACCGCAACCTCGGCGCGCTCGACGTCCACCTGGACGAGCCCACGCTGACCCGCCTGGACGAGCTGTTCCCGCCCGTAGGCAACGGCGGCCCCGGCCCCGAGGCCTGGGCCTGGTGAAAGGAAGGGCCCCTTCTTAACGCCTCAGGTAGAGAAGGGGCCCCTTCTTAACACGCCGCCGAATTAACGCGCCGCCCGCATCAACGCGCCGGCGCGAGCGCCCACGCGGCGATGCGCGTGTGGCGGGGCGTACGGCCCGGGTGGCTGCGGGTCAGCATCACCTCACCGGCCGACCACTGTGGGCCGGCGTACCCGTTGAGGGTGTCCCGGTCGGCGTGGAGGTCGGCCTCGGGCACCCGGTCGCCGGGGCGGGCGATGGTCAGGTGCGCCCGGAACGGCTTGTCGTCGCAGGGCAGCCCGGCCTCGCGCAGCCCGCCGCGGATCGAGCGGGCGAGCGCGTCGAGCGCCTCGACGTCGCCGCGTACGTCGACCCAGAGCACAGTGGACCGGCCCTGACCGAAGCTGCCGCCGCCCGCGAGGCGCAGCAGTGGGGTACGAGCTGTCCGGGCGGCCGAGGCGAGCGCGTGCTTCACGTCGGGGAGCCGGACGTCCGGCACCTCGCCGAGGAAGGCCAGCGTGAGGTGCAGGTCCGCCGGATCGGCCAGCCGGGCGTGGCGGGCGGCCGCGACCCGCAGGCCCTTGATCCGGGCGGTCAGGTCCTCGACCGCCACGGCAGGTGGGTAGATCGCCGCGAAGAGACGCACCAGGTCAGCGGTGCCGCTGGTGGTGCGCGGCGCGGGCAGCCGGCAACGTCAGCCCGGCGGCGTGCAGCAGCCCTTCGACACGTACCCGTTCGATCTCCCGGTCGACGCCGTCCAGCTCGGCCAGGTGCTCGTCGATGCCGAGCGCCCGGCAGGCGGCGCGCAGCCGTTCGTCGTACGCCTCGATGACCGCGCCGTGCCACACCACGCTGCGGTCGGCGGCGGCGAGCCGGTGGCCGCCGAGGCGGCGCAGGTCGGTGGCGAGCTGGTCCAGCGGCCGTCGGCCGTCCCGGTCGAACTCGGTGAGGTCGATGTCGCGGGTCAGCGCCTCGGCCTCGATGGCCCGGTCGAGCCGCGCGATGGTACGGCGTTCCCGGCGCTGCTCCCGCCACTCGGCCCACCCGCACGCGACCCGGTCGATGATCTCGTCAGCGCAGAACAGCAGCGCGAACAGGGCGGGCAGGCAGCAGACGGCGAGGATCGCCAGCGCCAGCAGCAGTCCCTGCCCCACTTCCACACATCGACGCTAAGCCCTGCCGCACCGGCCCGCCACCCGTTTGGGTAATCGGGCCGGTACGACCGGCTATCGGGGCTACTTGGCTCCGGGCGACACGACGTAGAAGCGGGGCATCGGGAGCACCCGCATCCGCAGCCGGGCGCCGGAGCGGCGCAGCTGCCAGGTGAGCGCCAGCAGCGCGGCGGTCAGCGAGATCAGGCCGCCGGCCCAGATGCTCGCGCCCGCGCCGTAGTGCTCGGCGACCCAGCCGATCAGCGGCGCGCCGACCGGGTTGGTGCCCAGGAACACCAGCACCCACAGCGCCATCACCCGTCCCCGGAAGGAGGCGTCGACACCGAGCTGGACGCGCTGGTTGGCGGCCTGAGCGAAGTAGATCATGAAGAACCCGGCGGGCAGCAGCAGCGCCACGACCAGCCAGTACGCCGGGGCGAGCCCGACGAGCGTGCCGAAGACCGCGCAGCCGATCGCGGCGCCGAGCACGAGCCAGACCGAGGGCCGGCTGCGCCGTCCGGTGCCGGCCAGCGCCCCGACCAGCGCACCGGCCGCGAGCGCGGTGCTGAACAGGCCGAACGAGGCGGCGCCGGTGTTGAACACGGTCTTCGCGAGCGCGGCGAGGGTGAGCTGGAAGTTGAACAGGCTCATCCCGATCACCGACATGAGGACCATCGGCAGCAGGATGTCGGGGCGGCGTGCCACGTACCGGAGGCCGTCGACCACCCGGGCCTGGTCCCGCTCGCCGACCGGCGGCAGGTCCTTGCGGTGCAGTTCCTCGGTACGCATCCGGACCACGTTGACCAGCGGGGCGATCGAGCTGAGCGCGGTGACCAGGAAGACCGGGCCGACGTCGACGGCGGCGATGGCCAGGCCGGCGACGGCGGGGCCGACGATCCGGGCGGAGTTGAACACTGCCGCGTTGAGCGAGAGCGCGTTCGGCAGCAGCGGCATGCCGACCAGCTCGGAGACGAACGCCTGGCGGACCGGTGTCTCGACCGCGTTGGAGACGCCGAGCAGGGCGGCGAACGTGAAGACGTGCCAGAGCTGCACCAGACCGGTGAGGACCAGGACGCTCATGGCCAGCGCGAGCACGGTCCAGAACGCGTTGGCGACGAAGAGCAGCATCCGCTTGTCGTAGCGGTCGGCGAGCCGTCCGGAGAGCAGCGTGAGCAGGAGTACGGGCGTGAACTGCAACGCGGTGACCACGCCGAGCGCGGTCGCCGAGTTGTCGCTGAGCTCGAGCACGAGCCAGTCCTGGGCGATGAACATCATCCAGACGCCGATCAGTTTGATCAGCTGCCCGGTGGCGAAGAGTCGGTAGTTACGGACCCGTAGGGACTGGAACATCGTGCTCAATTTGGCCTGCACTCTAGGTGCGCCTCCTTGCGTCGGTACGCTTCATCCACAGCTGACGAAGCGAACCGCGGGCGGCGGTGTCAGGCGCGAGCGATGCCCTGGAGGATGTCCGCGGCGCGCCGTAGCGTTTCGCGTTCGTCCTCGGTGAGCGCGGCCAGCCGGGTGGCCAGCCACTCGTTGCGGGCCCGCTCGAACTGGTCGAGTACGGCCCGTCCCCCTTCGGTAGCCGCCAGGATGACCTGCCGTCCGTCGGTCGGGTGGGGGGTGCGTTGCACGAGGCCCCGCTCCTCCAGCTTCGCGACGATCTTCGTCATCGTGGGCGGCTGCACCCGTTCGACATCAGCGAGTTCCCGTGGTGTGAGGGCGCCCGCCAGGTTGAGGCTGGTGAGCGCCGACAGCTGGGTGACTGTGAGGTCGCCGACCGGCCGGGCCTGTCGGACCCGCCGGTTGAGCCGGGTGATCGCATCTCGCAGCTGAGGGGCCAGCTGCGCCGGTGGCACGCGTTTCGCCGTCACCGTCCGCTCCGTCACGGTAGTTAGCTTAACTAATGAGCCTGGCTAACGACACGCGTTATGACCAGGCTCACCAGCGTCAGAGCAACACGGACTCGACCGGCCCGCGCAGGAAGTACACGATGAACAGCGCGGCGACCCCGTACAGGAGCGGGTGGACCTCCCGGGCCTTACCCTTCGCCACCTTCAGCAGCACGAAGCTGATCACGCCGGCCCCGATGCCGTTGGAGATCGAATAGGTGAACGGCATCAGCGCGATGGTGAGGAACGCCGGGATGGCGATCTCGTAGTCGGTCCAGTCGATCGTGCGGACCGCCGTCATCATCAGGAAGCCGACCACCACCAGGGCCGTCGACGCGGCCTCGAACGGCACGATCAACGACAGCGGCGCGAGGAACATGGCCAGCAGGAACAGGCTGCCGGTGACCAGGTTGGCCACGCCGGTCCGGGCGCCCTCCGCGACACCTGCGGCGCTCTCGATGTACGACGTGTTGCTGGACACCGAGGCGGCGCCACCGGCCGCGGCGGCGATCGAGTCGACGAGCAGGATCTCCTTGGCCTTCGGCGGGGTGCCCGTCTCGTCGAGCATGTCCCCTTCCTGGCCGATCGCGACCATCGTGCCCATGGTGTCGAAGAAGTCCGTGATCAGCAGCGTGAAGATGAACATCAGCGGCACCAGCCAGCCGACCCGGCTCCACGAGTTCAGCACGTTGAACTGGCCCAGCAGCGACAGGTCGGGCACGTCCACGATCTGCTTCGGCAGCTCGGGCACGTTCAGCGCCCAGCCCTTCGGGTTCGGCTTGCCGTCGACGAAGGACGGGCCGACGTTGGCGATCGCCTCGACCACGATGGCCAGCACGGTGGAGGCGAGGATGCCGATCAGGATCGCGCCCCGGACCCGGCGTACCACCAGGACCAGCGTGATCAGCAGGCCGACCACGAAGACCAGCATCGGCCAGCTGACGATCTTCCCGTTGATGCCCAGCCCGACCGGCACGGTGGAGTTCGCGGCGTCCGGCACGCGCCGGACGAACCCGGCGTCGACCAGGCCGATGATGGTCAGGAACAGACCGATGCCGACGCCGATCGCGGTCTTGAGCTGCGTCGGCACCGACCGGAACACCGCGGTACGCAGTCCGGTGAGCACCAGGATGCCGATCAGCACACCCTCGATGACCACCAGGCCCATCGCGTCCGCCCAGGTCATCTGGGGCGCGATCTCGTACGCGACGAGCGCGTTCACACCCAGGCCGGCCGCGAGCGCGATCGGGAACCGGGCCACCACGCCCATCAGGATGGTCATCAGGCCGGCGACCAGCGCGGTCGCCGCGGCGAGCGCCGGAATGGCCAGCGAACGGCCGTCGCCGTCCTTCCCGCTGCCGAGGATCAGCGGGTTCAACACCACGATGTACGCCATCGTGAAGAACGTGGCGAAACCGCCCCGAAGCTCCCGGCTCAGCGTGGACCCGCGTGCCGAGATCAGGAAGAAGCGGTCGAAGGCGTTACGTGGATGCGCGGGATCGGGCGGAGTGCCGTGATCCGGCGGTGGAGCAATGGACATGGTTCCTCATCTGGTCATCGGCCGGGTTTTGTCGCGCGCATCGTCCCAGATCACCTGGCGGGCAGGGAAGAACGATCACGTAGGCTGGGCCGGTGTCACAGGAGCAACAGCCGCGGCCGGAGCCGCTCGACCCGCCGATGGTGCCGTTCGCCGTCGCCGGGCTGATCGCCTGGGCGGTGGCCGGTCTGGTGCTACTGATCTTCTTCCGGGACTGGCTCACCGAGTCCGGGCGTCAGAACTGGCTCTGGACCTGCCTGGCCGGTTTTCTGTGGGGCTTTCCCGGCCTGGCGGTGATGATGCGGCACGACGCCAACCGGCGTCGCCGACGCGCGGCCGCCGCGCAGCGGCCGCGCTGACCGGTCAGGGGTGGCCGTACGGCTCCGCCGGCTCGGACGCCTCGACCGACCCGGGGGCCCGGCTGACCGTCATGGCCTCGACCGCGCTGTCGTCGTAGACGGTGGGCAGCTCCTCGACCGGCGTCTCGGGCGTCTCCACAAGCGTCTCCGAGTGCGCGCCGCACCCGTGGTCGGCGCTGACCACCCGGCCGTCGTCGGGCGCGTAGAAGTTGCCGCACGCGCCGAAGGCCAGTCGCAGCGCCCCGGCCAGCGGCAGGTAGAAACCGCAGGTGCCGCAGCGGGCGGCGGCCGGCGCGGCCGTCGAGATCGCGGCGTCCGGGCCGTGGTCACCGTCGTACCAGCGCTGGGCGGTCTCGGCGCGCCCCTCCCGGGACAGCACCCGGGCCCGGCCCAGCCCCAGCTCCCAGGCGGTCTCCTCGACCGCCGGGTCGTCGGAGAGCAGGTAGCCGGGCGCGAGCCGCTCGTCGTCGGCCGGGGTGGGCAGCAGGTCGCCCGGGCCCAGGTCGCCCGGCTTGAGCCGCTCCTGCCAGGGCAACCAGCCC
>NZ_JAGPXV010000376.1:0-5820 GCF_018070405.1 Micromonospora sp. D75 | reverse complement strand
GCGTGTTGCGGGCCAGCTCGCTGGCGGCGGTCACCAGCTTCGTCTGGTCGACCAGGGAGAGCCGGACCGCGACGGCCGTGGTACGCACCAACTGCCGGACCCGCACCACGTCCTCGTCGCTGCGGATCGCCTGCGTCGCCGGCACGCCGAGGTCGACGCCCGTGGTCATGCCGTCGCCGTCGTCTCGGTGTCCTCGTCGTCGGCGCCCTCGTCCCACTCGTCGGCTCGGCTGGCCGCGATCAGCTCCATGCCGCGCTCGACGTTCAGCGCGGTACGGATGCCGTTGAGCGACAGCCCCAGCTCGACGAGCGTGATGGCGACGGCCGGGCGCATGCCGACCACCACCGTCTCGGCGTCCAGCACCTTCGAGATGGACGCGATGGTGGAGAGCATCCGGCCGACGAAGGAGTCGACGATGTCCAGCGCCGTGATGTCGATGATCACGCCGTGGCAGCCGGTGGCGACGATCCGCTCGGCCAGGTCCTCCTGCAACTGGATCGCCGTCTGGTCGGACATGTCGACCTGGATGGAGACCAGCAGGATGTCGCCGATCTTGAGGATCGGCACCCGTTCCATCAGGACTCCCGCCGCGGGCGGCGAGCGGTGGTCTCGACCCCGGTCAGGCGCAGCACGTGGCGCAGCGCGTCGGCGAGGCTCGCCTTGGTGGCGATGTCGCCGAACTCGATGCCGAGGGCGACGATCGTCTGGGCGATCTGCGGGCGGATGCCGGAGATGATGCAGTCGGCGCCCATCAGCCGGGCGGCCACCACGGTCTTGAGGATGTGCTGCGCGACCTGGGTGTCCACCGCCGGCACGCCGGTGATGTCGATGATCGCGTACGGCGAGCCGGTGTCGACCAGGGTCTGGAGCAGCCGCTCCATCACCACCTGGGCGCGGGCCGAGTCCAGCGTCCCGACCAGCGGGACGGCGACCACGCCCTCCCAGAGCTTGACCACCGGGGTGGACAGCTCCAGCAGCTGCTCCGCCTGGTCGGCGATCAGGCTCTCCCGGGCCCGGACGAACGTCTCGAACGTGAACAGGCCCATCTGGTCGACGAGCGCGGAGAAGGCGACGAAGTCGCGCAGGGTGTCGTCACCCTTCTCCTCTTCCATCAGCTCCAGCAGGGCGTCCTTGCACGCGAACACGCTGATCGCGGTCTCGGTGGCGGAGAACCCCTGCCGGGCCCGGTTGGTGGACAGCTCGGACAGCACCGCCCGCAGCTCACCGCCGTGCTCGTCGGCCAGGTCGGAGACGCCCTGGCGCCCGGCGTCGACCAGCGCGCGGTGCAGCTCCTGCACCTGCCGGGCCAGCTCGGCCCGGCTCAGGCGACCGCGCAGCGAACTGGCGACGATCTCCGTCCAGCGGTTGGTCAGCCGGTCCGCGTGCTGACTGAGCAGGTGGGCGAGCCGACCACCCTGTTCGGCGCTCAACGCCATCCTGACCTCCCTGATTTGGACGGGCGGACTCTATCACCGGGGGCTGACGCGGTACTTGTCGCGGAGCAAAGAATGATCGACCGCACCCGTGACCGCTCCCGTTCTGCGCGGCGCGCCCGTCGTGGGATACCGTTTCCCCCGAACACAGGAGGTCGACGAATGTCCTTGACGGTGCACACGGAACAGCGCGGCGACGTGGTCGTCGTGTCGGTCGCGGGCGAGCTGGACATGGCCACGGCACCGCAGCTGCAGGACCAGATCACGGATCTGCTCGACAAGGGGCGCAACCGCCTGGTCTTCGACCTGGCCGAGGTGTCGTTCTGCGACTCCACCGGCCTGTCGGTGTTCGTCCGGGCGAAGAACAACTGCGACGAGGCGGGCGGCGTCGTCCGGCTGGCCGCTCCGCAGCGCGGTGTGCTGCGCATCCTCGAGGTCAGTGGGCTGGTCGAGGTGCTGCACACGTACCCGACCGTGGAACAGGCCGTCGCGGGCGAGCCCACTCCGACCTCCTCCTGACCGGTTCCGCTCAGCGCTCGTCCTCGATGTAGCGGGGACGGGCGATCACCATGCCCGCAGCCGTCTGCACGGCCAGCGCCACCAGCAGGAAGCCGATCGGGGCGGTCCAGCCGCCGGTCGCCTCGTAGAGGATGCCCACCAGCAGCGGTCCGAGCGCCGCGATGACGTACCCGGTGCTCTGCGCGAACGCGGACAGCGCCACGGTGCCCTCGGCGGTCCGGGCGCGCAGCCCGATCGTGGTCAGGATGAGCGGGAACGCGCCCTGGCCGAGCGCCAGCAGCAGCACCCACAGCGGCGCCAGGCCGTGCGGGGCCAGCGCCAGACCGGTGTACGCGGCGGCGGAGAACACGGTGAGCGACAGCACCAGCGGCCGGAGCGTGGCCAGCCGGCCGGCCAGCGTCGGCATCATCAGTGCCACCGGCACGCCCAGCGCGGTCACGCCGGCGAGCAGCAGCCCGGCCGCCTCCGGGCGGTACCCGGCGTCCCGGAAGAGCTGGGCCAGCCAGCCCATGATCGCGTACCCGCTGAGCGACTGCGCCCCGAAGTAGACAGCCATGGCCCAGCCGAGCCGGGTCCGGGCGGGTTGCACCCGGGCCGGGGTGGCGACGGCCACCGCCGGGGGCGCGGCCCGTCGCGCCGCGCGGGCCCGCAGCGCCAGCGGCACCCACGGGAGTACGGCCAGCGCGGCCAGCCCGGCCCAGACGCCGAGTCCGGCCCGCCAGGAGCCGAAGGCGTGCGCGACCGGCACCGCCGCGGCGGCGGCCACCGTCGTGCCCACCGTCAGGGCCATCGTGTACGCCCCGGTGACCAGCCCGGTGCGGTGCGGGAAGTGCTGCTTGACGAGCATCGGCAGCAGGATGTTCGCCACCGCGATGCCGGCCAGCGCGAGCGCGCTGGTGGCCACGAAGACCGCCGCCGAGCCGGTGAGCGCGCGCAGCACCTGCCCGACGGTGAGCGCCAGCATGGCGAGCACCAGCACCCGGGGCGCGGCCCAGCGGCGGACCAGCCACGGGGTGAGCGCGCCCAGTCCGGCGAACGCGATGGTGGGCAGCGTGGTGACCAGGCCGGCCATCGCCCCGGAGAGGCCGAGACCGACCCGTACCTCGTCGAGCAGCGCGCCGAGGCTGGTCACCGCCGCGCGCAGGTTCAGCGCGACGAGCAGCATCCCGGTCAGCACGAGCAGGCCGCCTCGGACCGCGCGGGGCGCCGGGGTGGGGAGGGCCGCGGAGCCGGCGCCGGGGGCGGGCACTGTCGCGGCGGGCGCGGGTGGCGGAGTCATGACCTCGAACCTACAATCATGGGATGAATTTCGGCACGAGGTGTAACCGGTGACACCCGCCGTGGATTCCGTCGTCGTGCCGCCGCGCGGTCACCGGGTCCGCCAGACCATCGAGCAGCTCCGGGAGCGCATCCTCGGCGGCGAGTGGCCGGTGGGCGGGCGCATCCCCACCGAGCCGCAACTCGTCGCCGAGCTCGGCGTGGGCCGGAACACGGTCCGCGAGGCGGTCCGGGCGCTCGTGCACGCCGGGGTGCTGGTGTGCCGGCAGGGCTCCGGCACGTACGTGGTGTCGACCGACGAACTGGCCCCGGTGGTGGCCCGCCGGCTCACCGACGACCGGATGACCGAGGTGATCGAGGTCCGGCGCGCGTTCGAGGTGGAGGCCGCCCGGCTCGCTGCCTTGAGGCGTACCCCTGAGGACCTGGTGGCGCTCGACGGCGCGCTCGCGGCCCGCGAGGCCGCGTGGCGCGGCGGCCGGGTGGACGAGTTCGTCGAGGCGGACGCCGCGCTGCACACGGCAGTGGTGGCGGCCGCGCACAACGCCATGCTGGCCGAGCTGTACGCCTCGGTCGGCGCCGCGCTGCGCAGCACCGTGGCCCAGGCGATGGGCGAGGCGCTGACCCCGGAGCGGTACGTGGATCACGGCCGGCTGGTGGAGGCGATCCGGGCCGGCGACCCGCAGCGGGCGGCGATCGAGGCCGGTGCTTTTCTCGAAGGGCCCGCCGGGGCATAGGTTGTCCCCGACGCAGACTCATCAGGGCACGGGAGTACGGATGCTCAAGGGCTTCAAAGACTTCATCATGCGCGGCAACGTCGTCGACCTGGCGGTCGGTGTCGTCATCGGCGCGGCTTTCACAGGCGTGGTGACCCAGCTCACCAAGTCGTTCCTGGAACCGCTGGTACGCGTGTTCATTGCGCTGATCACCGGCAGCAAGAACGGGCTCACCGGCTCGACCCCCGAGTTCCGGGGCATCCCGTTCGACTGGGTGGCGTTCGTCAACGCGGTGATCACGTTCGCGCTCACCGCGGCGGCGCTGTACTTCCTGGTCGTCTACCCGATGAACAAGCTCGCCGAGCGCCGCAAGCGCGGCGAGGAGCCGCCGCCGTCGGCCCCGAGCGAGGAGGTCAAGCTGCTCACCGAGATCCGTGACGCGCTGCTCGCCGGCAACCACGGCACCCCGGGCCAGCGCAGCGCCCTGGACGACGTGCTCGGCCGCCGGCAGGAGCCGCCCGCGCCGCGCTGACGCCATAGCCGATCGGCCCCCGCGACAATCTCGCGGGGGCCGACGTGTATCGAACACATGTTCGATAGAGTCCGGGCATGGAGCAGCGTAGGCACTGGTGGAACGGGAAATGGGGACGCCTCGCCCGGCGTGACGTCTTCCTCCGGGTGGACGGCGACCGCTGGCACGTGGAGCAGCGGGCCGGCGGCGCCGAGGGGGTCTCCCGGTTCTACGAGCACGCCAGCGTCGAGGAGGCGGAGGAGACGGTCCGGGCGCTGCTGGACGGCACCGACACGTGGCGCGAACTGTCCCCCCGCCCGCCGGGAGGCTGGGCCCCGTCCGTTTAGCGCCCGCGCGACCCGGGAACCGCTGCCGTATGAGCCAGCAGCAGGACACTGTCTCCCGGGTCACCACCGGCATGCGGGTGGTCGACTCCGCAGGCGTCGAGGTGGGCACAGTCGATCTCGTCCAGCGCGGCGACCCGGCCGCGGTGACCGTGCAGGCGCCCGCGCCGGTCGACCCGGGCAGCAGCCTGGACGAGCTGATCGAGTCGGCTGCGGTCGAGGAGCCCGACGTGCCGGCCGACCTGGCCGCGCGACTGCTGCGCGACGGCTATCTCAAGGTCTCCACCGACCTGGTCCGCACCGGCGCGGTCTACGTGCTGGCCGACCGGATCGCCGCGGTGCACGACGGCGCGGTACGCCTCACCGTCCCGGCCACGGAGCTGCCCGCCGAGGAGTGACGCCCGCCGAGGTGATGGATTTGTCACCCGCAGTAATAGGTGATCAATGCAAGTTGCCCGGAAAAGCCGCCCGTCAATCCCCTTGCGCAGAGTCTCAATGCCATGACTTTGCGCTTTAATCGCTGATGAACGACTTGATCGTTGATCTTCAAAAACATTGCGCGTGTTCTGGTATCTACATCGGCCTCTCGCCACGGATAGTAATTGGCGAACCAAGGGGGCCGAGGGGGAACAATGAACGAAGCGCTGGCGGAACCGCTCACCGGATATCAGGTGGTGGCCGTGGCCACTGCCGTCGCCGGAGTGGTGGCGGGCCTGGTGCGGGCCTACGTGGCATACCGCGCCCGCATGAACGAGGAACGCGAGGCGACAACACGCACCACAGCGCGGGTCACGTGGCTGATCCGGCTGGCCGAGGCGGACCATGACGTCGTACGGATCGTGGAGCGCGATCGCGACGGGCATCGGGAGGTCGAACTGGGCGGGCGCGGCGCGTCGAAGCCCGGCCCCGTCGAGGAGGCGGCGTGACAGACATCAAGGGCACCGCCGCTCTCACACCGGATCCCGACGACAACGACGCTCTGCGCGAGGCGGAGGCGGCCCGCCTGAAGGCCGTTCACGACC
>NZ_JAGPXV010000375.1:0-5850 GCF_018070405.1 Micromonospora sp. D75 | reverse complement strand
CGCGTGGGCGCCCCGCGAGCCGCTCCAGATCGTCCTGCTGCTCGGAGTCGTCTACCTCGTCGCGGCCGTGCTCGACGACCTACTCGCGATTCCGGTCATCGCGCTCGCGTCCGGCACGCCCATCGTGCGGCAGTTCCGCACCGACCTCGACCTGCGGGTGGCCGGCTTCGCGGTCCGCTTCCTGGTGGCCGCCTGCACCGTACTCATCCTGCGGGCCGATCCCCGGCTGCTGCTCGCCGTGCCGGCACTGGTGCTCAGCCTCCACCTGGCCTATTCCACGCGGATCCGCACCCGCACCGAGCAGCAGGCGTGGCAACGACTCGCCCGCGCCACCGACGCGCTCAACGTGGTCGACCTCGACCAGGTGCTGACCACCGCAGTCACCGAAGCCAGCGAACTCTTCTCCGCCGACGAGATCGAGATCGAACTGCGCGACGGCGGACGCACCGTCCGCGGCAACGCCGCAGGCATCGCGTACGACGGAACGTCGCCCCAGCCCAGCGACATCGACGGCCGGGTCATGCCGGTCGCGCTGGAAGGCCACAACCGCACCGACGACCTCGGCGTGCTGCGGCTACGGTTCGCCGGTCCGGTCGAACTCTCCGAGCGCGAGCAGTACACCCTGCGTACCTTCGCCTCCGCCCTGTGCACCGCGGTCCGCAACGCCCAGGCGTACGCCGAACTCGCCCGCATCGCCGAGGACCACGCCTACGCCGCCACCCACGACGCCCTCACCGACCTGTCCAACCGGCGCCACCTGCTGGACGAGGGCAGCGCCCAGCTCACCACCCGGCACGCCGACGGCGTCACCGCGCTGGTGCTGATCGACCTCAACCACTTCAAGGAAGTGAACGACACCCTCGGCCACGGCGCCGGTGACCAGGTGCTGATCCAGGTCGCCGAGCGGCTGCGCGACGCCGCCCGCCCCGACGACCTGGTCGCCCGGCTCGGCGGGGACGAGTTCGCCGTGCTGCTGCGCGGCCTGCCCGCCCCGGCCGTCGCCTCCCACCGCGCCGAGGCCCTGCTCAACGCCCTGCACGACCCGCTCGACGTGGACGGCATGCGGATCAGCGTGGAAGCCAGCGGCGGCATCGCCGTCGCCCCCGCCACCGGCGGGATGCCCGAGCTGCTTCGCCGCGCCGACGTGGCCATGTACCAGGCCAAACGCGCCGGCCAACGACTCGCCACCTACGCCCCCGCCCGCGACACCGCAGACCTCAGCCGGCTCACCCTCGGCGGGGAACTGCCCCGCGCCGTCGCCGACCACGAGTTCACAGTCAACTTCCAGCCCATCGTCGACCTCGCCGGCGGCGAGGTGATCGGCGCGGAGGCCCTCGCCCGCTGGCACCACCCCACCCACGGGCTCATCGACCCACTGCGCTTCCTCGAAGCGGTGGAACGCTCCGGCCTGCTGCCCGCGTTCGCCGAGGCGATCCTCGACCAGGCGCTCATCGCCGCCGGCTCCTGGCGCGACGCCGGCTTCGACCTGCCCGTCTCGGTCAACGTGTCACCCCGCAGCCTGCTCGACGCCCGCTTCCCCGGCGCGGTCCTGGCCCGGCTGCGCGCCCACGACCTCCCGCCGGACCGGCTCGTGCTGGAACTCACCGAGACGCTCACGCTCAGCCAGCTCGACGTCGTCGACCGCGTCCTCAGCCGCCTGCGCGACTCCGGCGTCCGCCTGGCGCTCGATGACTTCGGCACCGGCTATTCGTCGCTCTCCCTGCTCTCCCGCATCCCCGTACACGAACTGAAGATCGACCGCAGCTTCGTCACCGCCATGGAGACCGCGCCCGAGGCCGCCGCCGTCATCCGCTCCACCCTCGACCTCGGCCGCAGCCTCAACCTCACAGTCGTCGCCGAGGGCGTGGAGAGCGAACCCCAGCGCCGCGCCCTCTGGGAACTCGGCTGCGCCGCCGGCCAGGGCCACCTGTTCGCCCGGCCACTGCCCGCCGCCGCGCTGCTCGCCAGCCTCCAGCGCGGCCACGGCGGCCGCACCGGCGCGCTCGCCCCGGCACTGCACGACGCGGGCGCCGTGATCCGCCTCCCCGGACGCCGCGCCGGCGGCGCCCGCACCCGCCCCAACCCGTCCGCCGCCGGCGACTCCCGGCAACCCTGACCCCGCCGGGCCACCGCGCCGGTCTGCCAGACTGGCCCGCGTGACCGCCCACGCCGACCCCGCAACCACCGTCTCCCGCCGCTGGTCGGCACTCGACGCCGCAGCCGGTGGTCTCGCCCTCGACCTGGGCCTCTACGCCGCCGCCACCGTCTTCGCCGCGGTCACCGCCGCCACCTCCACACTGCCGCCGCACCGCGCCTGGGGCGCCGTCGCCACCATCGGGTACGCGCTCGCCACCCTCGCCGCGACCACGCAACTGCTCGCCCGCCGCCGCGCCCCCGGCACACCCCTGGCCGCGCTGCCCGCACGCTGGACGGTCACCGGAATCACCTGGGCCACCACCGCGCTGCTGCCGATCGTCACGCAGAGCCTCGAACGGGCCGGCGGGCGTACCGACCGCGCCCAGGAGGAGGTGATCGTGGTCGAACACGCCGGCGCCCGCCTCGCCGAGCACGGCACCCCCTACCTCGGTCCCGACGCCATCGCCGCGCTGCCCCCCGGCGAACAACTCCTCGGCTACACCCCCTACCAGCCCGGCATGGCCCTGTTCGGGCTGCCCCGCGCCGCGGTGGACGCCTGGTGGACCGACGCCCGCGTCTGGTTCGCCGTCGTCACCGCGCTCACAGTGATCGCCCTCGTCGCCACACTGCGCGCGAGCGGCGGCCCGGCCGCGCCCCGCCGCGACGCCGCCGTACTGCGCGCCGTCCAAGCCGCCACCGTCCTGCCCGTCTGCGCGCTCACCCTCGCCACCGGCGGCGACGACCTGCCCGTACTCGCGCTCTGCCTGCTCGCCCTCGCACTCGCCGCCACCGGCCGACCCGGCCGCGCCGGTCTCGCCGTCGGCGCCGCCGGCGCGCTGAAACTCTTCGCCTGGCCGATCGCCCTCGTGCTGCTCTTCTGGGCCGCCACCCGCCGGGCCACCCTGCGCACCGCCCTCGGCGCCCTCGGCCTACCAGTCCTCGCACTGATCCCGGTGCTGCTCGTCGACCGCGAAGCCCTCGTCGAGAACGTGCTGCGCTTCCCCCTCGGCCACGGCCTGGTCACCAGCCCCGCCCAGTCACCCTTCCCCGGCCACCTGATCGCCGAGACGCTCCCGGCCGGCCGGGCGGTCGCCGCCGCGCTGCTCGTCGCCGCCGGAGGAGCCATCGCCGTCCGGCTGCTGCGCCGCCCGCCGCGCACCGCCGCCGCCACCACGATCATCTGCGGGTACGGGCTGCTCGCCGCGATCCTGCTCATGCCCTCCACCCGCTTCGGCTACCTGCTCTACCCGATCGCGCTGCTCGTGCTCGCCCCGGCGCTGGCGCTCACCCGACCAGGCGACCCGACGGCATTCCCGGCAACCGCCCCGCGCGATCCGGCCGGAAGGCGTACACCTGAGGGATGACCACCTACCGCGACCGGGCCGAGGCGGGACGGCAACTCGCCGAACGTCTGACCGACCTCGCCGGCCGACCCGACGTCATAGTGCTCGGCCTGGTCCGCGGCGGCGTACCCGTCGCCCGGGTGATCGCCGACCGGCTCGGCGCCCCCCTCGACGTGCTGGTCGTCCGCAAGCTCGGCGTGCCCTGGGCGCCCGAGGTCGCGTACGGCGCGCTCGGCCCCGGCGGCGTGCAGATCCTCAACGAGATGGTCGCCGGCCGGATCAGCGAGAACGACCGCGCCCAGGTCCGCCGCCGCGAACAGGCCGAACTGGAACGCCGCGAACAGCGCTACCGCGGCGGCCGCCCGCCACTGGACCTGACCGGACGCACCGCCGTCGTCGTGGACGACGGACTCGCCACCGGCGCCACCGCACGCGCCGCCGTCCAGGTCGCCCGCCACCTCGGCGCCGCCCGCGTCCTCGTCGCCGTCCCGGTCGGCTCCGAGCAGGCGTACGAGATGCTCGCGCCCGAAGCCGACACGGTCGTGAGCTGCCAACTCCCGCCCGACTTCGCCGCCGTCGGCGCGTACTACGAGGACTTCCACGAGGTCACCGACGACGAGGTCACGCAGGCGCTGACCGCCGCTGCGTGAAAACACCCGGTACCGTCGTTGTCATGCAGATGACCTGTCCCAAGTGCCGCGGAGAGATGCGCCAGTACGAGCGCAGCGGAGTAGTCATCGACCAGTGCGGCGAATGCCGGGGCATCTTCCTCGACCGCGGCGAGCTGGAAAAGCTGTTCGATGCCGAGGCCAACTGGAACCAGCAGCACGGCGGCGCCCGGCAGCCCGCGCCGTCCGGCGCCGGCTACCCGCCGCCGCCCCCCCCCCCCCCCCCGCCGGCAGGGCCCTGCGCCAGCATCAGGAACCGCGACGAGGTGAGGAACGACAATGATTTCCCGGGTAGGCGTCGGCGGCTGGTACCGAAGCGTCTTCATGTGGATCGAGGTGTGCCTGCTTGCCGCGTCGCTCGGTGTGGCCGCCCTGGTCACCTCGACCACCCCGAGGACGGACCCGGCAGTTCTCCGCCAGGAGATCCTGACCCGGATGCGTACGACCCTCGAGCAGGCGGACCCGAAAGATCATCAGCACGCCGGGCACACCGCCCCACAGGCGCCGGCCGGAGAGCAGGCGCCGCCGGCGATCGTCTGCGGAGTCCATGTCTACGGTTACGAGCCCACCGAGGCCGCCACACTGGCCGACGTCGAGACGGTCTACGGCTTCCACCTCTGCGGCGTCGCCGAACAGAAGCGCCACTGGGACGGGGCGGTCAAGCTCGTCGGCCCGGTGATCATGGACATGACCACCCAACCTCCCGGCATTCAGGTGGTCGAGGCGACCGCCGACGTCAGGTTCGTCGACCGGCTACGGGAGATGTTCCCCGACAAGTACGAGGAACTGGCGCTCAGGGAGGCGTTGCCCGCATCGGAGATGGCCGACCTGCGACGCCGGTACGACGCCGCCGCCGGCCTCTGACCACGCCGGACGGCCGACACCCGCCGGCGGGCAAGCGGCCTGGCCGGCAGCAGATCGTCACCGGCGGGGATGCTCTCCTTCCGCCGTCTGTGGCAGCTGTTGCGCCGGTTCACGCCCGCGGCGGGTCCAAAAAGCGTTGTGCCAGATCGGCGAGGGTGTCGGCGGTGGTGTCGACGGGCGCGGTCGGCAGCACGATGTGGCTGACGACCAGTCGCGCGAGGGATTCGGCGCCGACGGTGACGTCATCGGCCGGCACCCGGGGCAGGTGCGTGCCCGCCCACTCGCTCAGCACCGTGACGGCGGCGGCCAGGGCCAGGTCGGCGCGGGTGGTCAGGTAGGGGAGCAGGGCGTCGGTGCCTCGGGCGCTGTTGAGGACGGTTTTGACCAGCGGGTCGGTGCCGGCCTGCGTCAACACGAACGTGACAGCGGCATGGACGGCGGCCCGCACGTCGCCGCCGTGTGCGGACAACGCCTCCCGTACGCCGTCCGTGAACCGGTCGATCTCGCGGTGTGCGATGGCTTCGCCGAGTCCGGCCTTGTTGGTGAACTCGTTGTAGAGCGTCTGCCTGCTCACGCCCACGCGGGCCGCCACGTCGGCCATTCGTACCGCGTCCCAGCCGCGGTCGATCGCCAGGTCGCGGCCGGCCTTGAGGACCGCGTCGCGCAGGTGGCGGCGCGCGGTGTGGCGATAAGGCGGAGGGTCGACCATGGTGCGCCGAGTCTATCGACTGGACACATACGCCTTGCATGCCCACCAAATTTACGCGGGGCCATATATTGTCAAGCATTGGTATCCGTCTGACAGTCTACGCAGCGCTCGACACTCCGGAGGCGCCACA
>NZ_JAGPXV010000374.1:0-5853 GCF_018070405.1 Micromonospora sp. D75 | reverse complement strand
GGGGTAGGCGGCGCGGACGACTGTTGGTCGACGGGAGGGAAACCGGTGGGATATCGGGCACGCGACGGTGAGGAGCCGGTCGATCCGGCGCACGCCGAGGACGAGGCCGGGCAGGTTCCGCTGGTGCAGACGGCCGCGGACACCGACGTGCCGGCGCCCGCGCCCGGCGTGCCGAAACCGGACGAGGTGACCGAGGACGACGGCTCCGGCATGGCGGGTGGCGCCTCCGGCAGCAGCTCGGGCGGCTCCTCGATGCCGACCCACCCGGACGCGGCCCGCGGACGGGACGCCGCCGGCTGAGCAGGCGCGAGCACCGGCCGGACACCAGGCCACCCGAACGTTTGCCGTCACCCGCTGCGGGCAGGAGTGCGACATGACCAGTGAAGAGTCCTTCGGCCGCGCGGCCGACGAACCCGACGGCGTGACCGCGTACGAGGCGTCCCTGCGCCCGCCGGGCGAGTCCCTGCACACCACCGACGACACCGGTGACGACGTCGCCGACCTGCCCGCCGAGGACCGCCGGTCCGCGCGGGAGGTCAGCCGCGCCGGCTACGACGTCGACGCGGTCTCCGGAACCGGCGACCCGTCCGAGGAGCCGGAGGAGATCGAGGAGGGCCGGCCGCTGCGCTGACGCGTGCGCGGGGCGACGGCCGTGCCGCTCCGCGCCTCGGTCATGCCCCGGTTCGCCAGCGCGTCCGCGCGTTCGTTCTCCGGGTGCCCGTTGTGGCCCTTCACCCACAGCCACGTCACGTCGTGCCGGGCACAGGCCGCCTCCAGCGCCTGCCACAGGTCGGCGTTCTTCACCGGCTGCTTCGCGGCGGTCAGCCAGCCGTTGCGCTTCCACGAGTTCAGCCAGCCGGTGATGCCGTTGCGCACATAGGTGCTGTCGGTGTGCAGCCGTACCGTGACCGGGCGGGTCAGGCTCTCCAGCGCCCGGATCGCGGCGGTCAGCTCCATCCGGTTGTTGGTGGTCGGGGTGGCCTCGCCGCCGCACAGCTCCCGCTCGTGCCCGCCCCAGCGCAGCACCGCGCCCCACCCGCCGGGCCCGGGATTGCCGCTGCACGCGCCGTCGGTCCAGATCTCCACGACCCGGCCGGTCTCCGCCTCCGCCATGCCCGGCAACCTACCGGGTACGCGAGCACGCGGGACCACCCGACCCGCCGCGCGCGGCTACCGTGCCGGCATGACCACTCCCCCGGACTTCGCCACCCTCTGCAACTTCCGGGACCTCGGCGGCTGGCGGACCGGCGACGGCCGCACCGTCGCCCGGGGCCGCCTCTACCGCTCCGACTCGCTGGCCAAGCTCGCCGGTGACGACCTGCAGCAGTTCGCGGCGCTCGGCGTCCGCACCGTGATCGACCTGCGCTACCCGTGGGAGATCGCCGACCGCGGCCGGGCCCCGGAGAGCCTCGGCGTGACCTGGCACAACCTGAGCATCGAGCACCGGCCGTACGTGCAGGCCGACATCGATCCCGACGTGGACCCGTGGCGCTACCTGGCCGACCGGTACGCCGAGGTGGCCGAGGACGGCGTGGCCGAGCTGCGCCGGGCGGTCGAGGTGATCGCGGACGGCGAGCATCCGCTGGTGTTCCACTGCGCGTCCGGCAAGGACCGTACCGGCCTGCTCGCCGCGCTGGTGCTGTCCCTGCTGGGGGTGGACGACGACCAGATCGCCGCGGACTTCGCGCTCACCGAGCACGCCACCGACCGGCTGGTCGCCGAGTGGCGGGACCGCAACGGCGGCGCGACGCCGGGCTGGCCCGCGTACGGGCGGGCGCCGGCCGAGGTCATCCGGCTGGTGCTGGCCGACCTGAGGGCCGCACACGGTTCCGTGCACGGGTACGTGACCGGCCGGCTCGGTGTCGACGCGCAGACGATCGACGCGCTGCGGGCCCGGCTGCTCACCGGCGACACGGACCCGCTGCCGACCCAGGGCACCACCGGCGCCACGCCGACGACACTCGCCCGCTGAGCGCCGCCGCCCGGCCGAGCACGCAGCGACGGAGAACCGGCGGCCGAAAAGCGAGCGACGGCGGCGCGGCGGTCTGGCACGCTGCGAGATCGTGGACACGCGGTGGGACGGCCTGCGGGCCGAGGTACGGGACACGATCGACGAGCTGGTCTCCTCCGGCCGGGAGGCCGGTGTGCAGGTGGCCGCGTACCTGGACGGGGTGGCGATCGTCTCCGAACACGCGGGGCTCGCCGACACCACCACCGGACGGCCGATGACCGCCGACACGCCCGTGCACGCGGTCTCCACCGGCAAGGGACTCACCGCCACCGTCGTGCACGTGCTCGCCGAGCGGGGACGGCTCGACTACGACCTGCCGCTCGCCGCGGTGTGGCCGGAGTTCGCCCGACACGGCAAGGACGCCATCACGCTGCGGCACGTGCTCACCCACACCGCCGGCCTGCCCGCGCTGCCCGCCGACGTCACGCCGGAGGACTTCACCGACTGGACGCGCATGTGCGAGCTGCTCGCAGACGCGCGGCCGCTGTGGGAACCCGGCGAGCGGCTCGCGTACCACGCCTGGACGTGGGGGTGGCTGCTCGGCGAAGTGGTCCGGCGGGTCACCGGCGCGCCCGTGTCGCGCGTGCTCGCCGACGAGGTGGCCGGGCCGCTCGGCGTGGACCGGGAACTGTTCCTCGCCGTACCGGAGGCGGACCTGGCCCGGCTGGCCCGGCTGGAGGACGCCGGCCTGTCCGCGCTGATGACCTGGGCCGGGGCGAACCTGCCGCACTTCGACGCGGTCGCCCCGCCAGCGGTACGCCCCGACACCGTCATCGGTTCCCGCCCCGACGTGCTGCGCGCCGACGTGCCGTCGGTCGGCACGATGAGCGCCCGCGCGGTGGCCCGGATGTACGCGGCGCTACTCGGCCCGGTCGACGGGGTACGGCTGATCTCCGCCGCACGGATGCGGGAGGTGTCCGCCCCGGCGGTACGCGCCCAGGAGTGGGTGTTCGGGCAGGAGAGCACGTTCGGGCTCGGGTACGCGGTCGAGGACGACGGATCGTTCGGCACCGCCGGTAGCGGCGGCAGCCTCGCGTTCGCGTACCCGGATCTGGGGTTGACGGTGGCGGCGGTGCGCAACCGGCTCGGCGCGGGCGACGGCGACCCGATGGAGCAGCTGCGGGCGCTGGTGCGCGACCGCGTCGCCGAGGCGACCGGCCACCGGAGCTAGCGGCGCAGGCGGGCCCGCAGCCGGCCGGCCGCGTCGCCGAGCACCGCGCCGGTCATCGGCAGCAGCGGGCTGGACCGCATCACCGCCAGGTCCTCGGCCGGGCTGGTCACGCCGTCGAGGAACCGCAGCACCCGCTCCGCCGGGTTGCGGTCGAACAGCCGCTCGAAGAACTCCACCCCGCCGACGTGTCCCCGGTCCAGCGCGCGCAGCGCCACCGCGTCCATCCACAGGTGCCGCCCCGGGTACGCGGGCGCGGGCACCGGCGGACGGCCGGCGGCGAGCGCCCGGGCCACCTGGTCGGCCTGGCGCAGCATCGCGGAGAACGTGAACCCGGTGGACGGCCGGGTCGCCCCACCGGCGGTGCCCAGCCGCACCACCCGCGGGCTGGGACGGGGTTCGAACGGGCCGTCGGTCATCGGGATCACGCCGTCCTCGACCTCCCGCACCCGCAGCGCGGTCAGGTCCAGCCCGAGCAGGTCGGCGTAGCCGCGCAGCGCCGTGTCGTAGCCCGCGTCGTCGAGCAGTTCCGGCCCGAACTCGGTGTACTCGACCAGCGCGAACCGGTCGTCGACAGGCAGCACGTACCCGAAGGAGACGCCGCGCTGCGGCTGTGGGGTGCGGAAGTCCATCAGAACGGCCCGCTGCGGATCGAACGTCGGCCGGTCGGCGGCCAGCCACCAGCCCCGGAAGTGCTGCAACCAACTGGTCCGCCCCGGTCGTTTCGGCCGCCGTGGCCGCGAGTCGAGCACCCACCCGGCCCGCACCAGCTCACGCCCCTCCGGGTCGCGGACAGTGACCCGCTCACCGTCGTCGTGCAGCTCCCCCGCCGGAGCGCTGATCCGGACCGCGTCCAGCCGCCGCTCGGCCGCGGCAGCCCGGTCGTAGACCGGGGCGGAGCGCAGCATGGCGTACCGCAGCGGGTCGAGCGTGAGGACGCGGCGGCCGGCGCGCGTGACCACGTCGACCTGCGACCAGCTCGCGCTCAGCAGCGGATCCAGGTCGTCGCCGGGCAGGCCCCAGAACGCCCACGTGCGGTCCTGGCCGCGTTTGTGCACCGGGTCGACCACCGCGACCCGCAGCCCGGTCACGCCGTGGCGGTCCAGCGCGGCCAGGACCAGGGACGCGGCGCCGCCGCCGCCGACCAGCGCGAGGTCGACGTCGACCGCTGAGGATGCCTGCACCCGACCACGCTGTCACATCGGCGGGCGCGGCCCTCGGCCGACCCGCGCTCAGGCCACCGGGGCGGGCTCCTGCGGGGCCGGCTGGGCGTAGGCGGCGGCCACCGTCGCCCGGTCGAAGACCCGCCACGTCGCGGCGATCACCGCGACCGCCACCACGAAACCCACCCAGTACGGCGCGGTGATGCCGAACCGGGCCGCCACCACACCGCCCAGCAGCGCGCCGACGCAGTTTCCGCCCGCCGCGACGAACAACGTGGTGCTGCCGACCCGGCCCATCAACGCGGGCGGGGTGAGCCGCTGCCGCAGCGAGTTCGCCACGATGTTCCACAGCGCGCTGTGCGCCCCGAACGCGAACAGCGCGAACCCGACCACGGCGGCGCTGCGGGACGCGGCCAGCGCCAGGTGCAGTCCCGCCTCGACCAGCAGCCCGGTCCGCACCGTCCAGGTGGGCGTGATCGCGGCGATCAGCCGGTCCCCCACCACCGAGCCGAGCACGCCGCCCACTGCCATGCAGGTGAACAACGCGCCGTAGCCGACCGAGCCGAGACCCAGCCGTTCGGTGGCGAGCAGCACCAGCACCGCCACGGCGGCGGTGAGCGTGACGTTGAGCAGGCCGATCAGCACGGTCATGGTGCGCAGCAGCCGCTGCCCCCACAACCAGCGGAACCCCTCCGCGACCTCCGCCCGCGCCGAACGCCGCCCGTCCGGCGCCGGCCCGGCCCGGTACGTCCCGGCGAGCAGCCCGACCAGCACGGCGCTGAGCGCGTACGTGCCGGCGTTGAGCGCGAACGGCAGCGACGCCGCCAGCACGAACAGGAACCCGCCGAGCGGGCCGGCGATCATGTTCTGCATCACCTGGGTGCCGCCGCCCAGCCACCCGTTGGCGCGTTCCAGCAGCGAGCGCGGCACCACCGCCGGCAGCACCGCCTGCGCGGCGGTCCGGAACACCACCTCGCCGGTGTTCACCACGAACAGCACCGCGTACAGCAGCGCGATCCCGGCCCGGTCGGCCAGCATCGCCGCCGCGAGCACGGCGAGCGCGCCGACGCGTACCCAGTCGATGAGCACCATCAGCCGCCGCCGATCCACCCGGTCGGCCAGCACGCCGCCGGGCAGCGCGAACAGCAGCCACGGCAGCCACGACACCGCCGCCCCGGCCGACACCACCAGCGGATCGTCGGTGAGCGACGCCACGTACAGCGGCGCGGCCACAGTCGCCGTCCCGCTGCCCAGCGCGGACAGCGTGCTCGCCGTCCACAGTCGGGCGAAGCGCCCGCCGAGCCGTTCCCCCGTCACGGCGAGGCAACCTACCAGCGGCGACGAACCCTGCCGACCGGTTTATCCGGGCGGCGGGAGTTGAGGCGGGCCGCCTGCCGGTTCAGGTGGTCGCGTTCGGCCAGGCTGGCCGCGCGACGGGCCGCGTCGGCGTACAGGCCGGCTGCCCGGTCCGGGTCGCCGTCGCGTTCGTGCAGGTACGCGGCCACCGCCGT
>NZ_JAGPXV010000373.1:0-5854 GCF_018070405.1 Micromonospora sp. D75 | reverse complement strand
GTGCTGGAGCTGCCCGGGGACGCCGCGCTGGTGCCGGTGAACCGCGACGGCCGTCCGGTCGGCGTGTTCGTCGCGGCCGGTGGCCGGGTCCGCTACCGGCGCGTGGTCGAACCGGACCAGCTCGTCGCCGCGGCCACCGGCGCGTTCGCGGTGGCCGCGCTCACCGCCGCCGTGGCGGTGTGGTCGCGGCGCCGTCCGCCGTCGGTCGGCACCGTCACCATGGGGCCGGGCGGCTGGGTCAGCCTGCGCGGCCTGCCGGCGCCCCGGCTGCGCCCGGACGACCGGCCATGGTGGGCGCGCCTGCTGCGGGCCCGCCGCCTGGTCGTCGACCGCTGAGCACCCAGGGGTACGGCCGCCGGCACGTCACCGGCGGCCGTACCGCCGTTCTCCCGTCGGCCCTCGGCGGAGGGGCCGTTGGTCCCGGGTCACCGCGGTCCTGCGCCCCTGCCCGGCGGCGCCCGGACCGACGACGCTGAGGGTGAGAACGAGACCGAGGGAGGCCCCCGATGCGCGCCAGTGTCGTCACCGCGTTCGACCGTCCGATGGAGATCACCGAGCGTCCCGTGCCGGAGGTCGGCCCGGGCGAGATCCTGGTCCGCGTCGAAGCCAGCGGACTCTGCCACACCGACATCCACGCCGCCCGCGGCGAGTGGCCGGTGAAGCCCACCCCGCCGTTCGTACCCGGTCACGAGGGCGTCGGCCTGGTCGAGCAGGTCGGCCCCGGCGTCACCGAGCACGCCGTCGGCGACCGGGTCGCGCTGCCCTGGCTCGGCTGGGCCTGCGGCACCTGCGCGTACTGCGTGACCGGCTGGGAGACGCTGTGCGAGTCGCAGCGCAACACCGGTTACAGCATCGACGGCGCGCACGCCGAGTACGCGGTGGCCTCGGCCCGCTACGCGGTCCGCGTGCCCGACGGCGTGGACCCGTTCGAGGCCGCGCCGCTGACCTGCGCGGGCGTCACCACGTACAAGGCCGTCAAGGTCGCCGGGGTACGGCCGGGCGAGCGGGTCGCGATCTTCGGCATCGGCGGTCTGGGTCACCTCGCCCAGCAGTACGCGCAGATCTTCGGCGCCGAGACGGTCGCGGTGGACGTGACCGCCGAGAAGCTGGAGCTGGCCACGTCGCTGGGCGCCGCGCACACTGTCGACGCCGCCACCACCGACCCGGTCGAGCGGATCACCGCGCTGGGCGGCGTGGACGTGGCGATCGTGCTGGCCGCCAGCCCCCGGGTGATCGAGCAGGCGCACCGCTCGCTGCGCCGCGGCGGCGGCCCGGCGGGCCAGCTCCGCGAGGCGGGCGGTGTGCCGGGCGTCGATCTCGGCCAGGCGCCGGTCGCGGGCCGCGCCCACCCGGGCGGGCACTGCAGCGGCGGCTTTGCGGGTACGCGCCAGCCGCTCCCGGCTCGCGGTCAGTTCCGCCTCGGCGGCGGCGAGCCGGGTACGGGTGGCGCCCAGCGCCTCGGAGAGCATCCCCCGGACCCGCGTCACCAGTTGCGTGCGGACGTCAGCCACGGGACGTCTCCCGTTCGTCGGTGTCCTTCGGCAGGTCCCGGCCGAGCCGGTCGAGCAGCACCCCGGTTAGCACACCGGCGGTGACCGCCGGGTCGGCCGCGTGCGGCTGCTCCGCGTCGTCGTCGCGGCGCGGCGGGGGCATCCGGCGCACCCGGGTCAGCAGCGTGTCCAGCACCGGCCGCGGCAGGCCGGGCAGCAGGTCACGGACCCGGGACTCCAGCGCGCCGCGCAGCCGGGGCAGGTCGTCCGCGCGGGGCGGGTGGCCGAGCAGCTCACCGGCCAGCTCGCGCAGCAGCGGCGGGGCGATCGCGGCCAGCCCCAGCCCCACGTCGGCGTGCGCGCCGCGCAGGTCGCGGTGCAGCCGGTCCCGGTCACCGGAGCGGACCCCGGCGACCACCCGGCGCAGCAGCTCCCGGGAGTCCCCGACGCGCTCGTCCGGCTCGTCGGGCGATCCCTCCCGGCCGCCGGTCAGCTCCGCCACCCGTACCGCCCACCAGCGCCGTACCGCGGGTTGCTCGCCCGGCTCGGGCGCGGCGCCCGGCGCGGGCGGCGCTTCGCCGCGCGGCGTGTCGTGCCTGGGTGGCCGCTCGCCCGGCGGGGCCGGCGGCGCGCCGTCGGGGGCCAGCCCGATCGCGGCCAGGTACGCGGTGAGCTGTTCCTGCGCCACACGCAGCGCGTAGCCGGCGGTTTCGGCGTGCTCGGTGGCCGAGGACAGCTCCGGCACCCCCATCGGGTCGGCCGACTCCTGGCGTACCCAGCGCAGCCGCTCCTGCGCCTGGCCGAGCTTCTCCAGCGCGGCGGCGAGCTGGGCGAGGGGCAGGTCCTCGGCGGCGGCGCGGACCTGGGCGCCGATGTCCTCGACGATGGACACGGCCCGGCCTCAGAGCGTCGCGACGTAGAGTTGCGCCTGCTCGACCGCGACGAGTGTCGCGGCGAGACACTCCTCCAGCTCCTGGCTGGCCTGTGTCAGCGAGGCCTGGGCCGCCTCGACCGTCTCGTGGCCGCTGCCCTCCAGCGCGCCGGCCAGGGTCTGCTGTGCCTCGGCCAGCTTCTCGCCCGCTGCCTGCACCGCTGTCTGGCCGTCACCGATCTGCTGGAGCGCGACATCGATGGCGGCCTTCAGCTCGGCGACGCTCGCCACGGAACCTCCTGGGGGCAAAAGAGATCTCCATTACAACCCATCGGAACGAGTGGGCGAGCATCCACCCTCAGGCGGTTGTCGCCCGCGTGTCCGGTTGTGGCCCTGACGTGCGCGAAGACCTCGCCGCCGGTCCCGTCGGCGAGCCCGCCGGTCCCGTTGACGGAACCGGATGATCTAGCGGCCGAGCCAGCGCGGGCCGCGTACCTCCGCGCCGAGCGCGGTCACCCGCTCGCGCAGCTCCCGGTCGGCGGTGACCACCACCCGCCGCCGCTGCGGCGCGGCGGCCACCAGCTCCACCACCGTGTCGTCGCCGGAGCCGGGCGCGGACACCACCTCGACGCCGGGCGCCGAGGTGACGTGCCGGGCCGCGCCCTCCACTACCAGCACCACCTGCACCGGCGGGGGTAGCTCCGGCGGCAGGCCCGCCTCCCCGACGGACGCCAGCGCGTCGCGCAGGCGGGCGGCCGCGCCGGCCCGGTCCCGCCACCAGCCGTCCGGGCGCGAGCCCACCACGTTCGCGCCGTCCACGACCAGCAGCGGTCTGCTCTCCATGCCCTCAGCCTGCCATCCGGTCGCGTTTGTCGCGCCGACCGCCGGGTAGCCACCGCCGACCGTGCCGCGCGTGCCGGGTACCGGTCGTGCCGACCGACTGCGGAGGACGATGATGATGGGACCGGGTGACTTCGGCAACGACCCCTGGGACGAGTTCCTGGCCCGATACTTCGGCCGGGGCGAGGGGGGACGCCGACCGGCGCACCGGGTCGACATCCCCCGACTGATGACCGCCGACGCCCGGGAGATGCTCGCCGACGCGGCCCGCCGGGCCGCTCAGAAGCACAGCAACGACCTGGACACCGACCATCTGCTCTGGGCGGCGTTGCAGCGCGAGCCGCTGCGCGACCTGGTACGCCGGGCCGGCGCCGACCCGGACACGCTCGTCAACGCGCTCGGCGGGCGGGGTGAGGGCGCGCCCCGGGGCGAGGTGCCGCCGAACCTGTCGCTGACCCCGGCCGCGAAGCGGGCGCTGCTGGACGCGCACCAGCTCTCCCGCGCGATGGGCGCCAACTACATCGGTCCCGAGCACATCCTGATGGCGCTGCCGCTGAACCCCGAGTCGCCGGCCGGCCGGATGCTCGCCGCCGGCCGGATCCAGCCGGAGTCGTTGCAGGCGGCCAGCGCCGAGCGGGGCGCGGCCGGCACGCCGCGCCCGGACCGCGGCACCCCCACCCTCGACCAGTACGGGCAGGACCTCACCGAGCTGGCCCGGATGGACCAGATCGACCCGGTGATCGGCCGCGCCGACGAGATCGAGCAGGCGGTGGAGATCCTGTCCCGGCGGACCAAGAACAACCCGGTGCTGATCGGCGAGGCCGGCGTCGGCAAGACCGCGATCGTGGAAGGGCTGGCGGAACGGATCTGCGACGGCGACGTGCCGCAGACGCTGATCGGCAAGCGGGTGATCCAGCTCGACCTGTCCGGCCTGGTCGCCGGCACCCGCTACCGGGGCGACTTCGAGGAACGCCTGAAGAAGGTGATCGACGAGATCCGCGCCCACCGCGACGAGCTGATCATCTTCCTGGACGAGATCCACACGCTGGTCGGCGCGGGCGGCGCCGGCAGCGAGGGCGGGATGGACGCGTCGAACATGCTCAAGCCGGCCCTGGCCCGCGGCGAGCTGCGGGTCATCGGCGCGACCACGCTCGACGAGTACCGGCGCAGCATCGAGAAGGACGCCGCGC
The DNA here is from genome assembly GCF_018070405.1 of Micromonospora sp. D75. Taxonomy (NCBI): domain Bacteria; kingdom Bacillati; phylum Actinomycetota; class Actinomycetes; order Micromonosporales; family Micromonosporaceae; genus Micromonospora; species Micromonospora sp. D75. Next base: position 1,463 of record NZ_JAGPXV010000373.1, on the reverse strand, counting down.
TGGCCCGCCGGTTCCAGCCGGTGCTGGTGCCCGAGCCGAGCGTGGAGGACACCGTGGCGATCCTGCGCGGGCTGCGCGACCGGTACGAGGCGCACCACCAGGTCCGGTTCACCGACGAGGCGCTGATCGCCGCCGGTGAGCTGTCCGACCGGTACGTCACCGACCGGTTCCTGCCGGACAAGGCGATCGACCTGATCGACCAGGCCGGCGCGCGGGTGCGGCTGCGGACGCGCACTCCCGCCGAGGACGTGCGCGAGCTGGAGCAGCAGCTCGAGGACACGCGCCGGGACAAGGAGCAGGCGGTCTCCGACGAGCAGTACGAGCGGGCCTCCGCGCTGCGCGACCGGGTCGCCGAGCTGGAGGACCAGGTGCGCCGCGCCCGCGGCGACGAGGGACCCAACCACGTGCCCGAGGTGGGGCCGACGGAGATCGCCGAGGTGGTCTCCCGGGCCACCGGCATCCCGGTCACCCAGCTCACCGAGGAGGAACGCGACCGGCTGCTGCGCCTGGAGGGGCACCTGCACGAGAAGATCATCGGCCAGGACGACGCGGTCAGCGCCGTCTCCGAGGCGGTGCGCCGCTCCCGTACCGGGCTGGCCGACCCGAACCGGCCGATGGGCAGCTTCCTGTTCCTCGGCCCGACCGGCGTCGGCAAGACCGAGCTGGCCCGCGCGCTGGCCGAGGCGCTGTTCGGCGAGGCGGACCGGATGGTCCGCGTGGACATGAGCGAGTTCCAGGAGCGGCACACGGTCAGCCGGCTGGTCGGCGCGCCGCCCGGGTACGTCGGCTATGAGGAGGCCGGCCAGCTCACCGAGGCGGTCCGCCGCCGCCCGTACGCGGTGGTGCTGCTGGACGAGATCGAGAAGGCGCACCCGGACGTGTTCAACATCCTGCTCCAGGTGCTCGACGACGGCCGGCTCACCGACAGCCAGGGCCGGACGGTGAACTTCAAGAACACCGTGCTGATCATGACGAGCAACCTCGGCTCGGAGCTGATCACCGGCGCCCAGCGCACCGTCGGCTTCGCCAGCGGCGCGCCCGGCCAGCAGGAGAGCGACGAGCTGCGGGAACGGCTGATGCGCCGGCTCCAGGAGAACTTCCGCCCGGAGTTCCTCAACCGAATCGACGAGGTGATCATCTTCCAGCGGCTGGAGGCCGAGCAGCTGCGCCAGATCACCGGGCTGCTGCTGGAGGAGACCCGCCGCCGCATGCACGCCCAGGACATCCAGGTCGACTTCAGGACCGCCGGCGTGGACTGGCTCGCCGAGCACGGCTACCAGCCGGAGTTCGGCGCCCGCCCGCTGCGCCGGGTGATCCAGCGCGAGGTCGACAACCGGCTGTCCCGGATGCTGCTGGAGAACGAGATATCCCCGGGGCAGAAGGTCATTGTCGACGCCCGCGACGACCAGCTGGTATTCGACGTCACCGCCGGTGAACGCGGGCACGCGGCAGCCACCACGTCT